>CAYVDR010000247.1:0-2181 GCA_964450625.1 uncultured Senegalimassilia sp. | reverse complement strand
GCTACACAAAGTGCAACCATTGCTAAGAATAGGCAAGCCTGCTTGCCTAACCCCACGGCGGGGGATTTTGTTAAAGAGCTTTTCATTTTTAACAACCTTTCCTTAAAAAAAGTTTAACTGACACTTCTATATTAACAGTAAAGCATGCAGCACTGCAAACTTGCTGTTAACGCTTAGGGTTAAACGCTACTTACGCCCGCGCAGTGTGCGCCCAACAACTTTTAATGCCTCGCGGCGGTGCGAGCCCACAGGGGCAATTGGGTCAACAATCTTGCGCAAGCCGTTGTCTTCGCCAACAACGCTTTCGTGTTGCTTAATTTGAACACACTGCGAAACCTTTGCGTCCATGTCTGCGTAAGCTTGCTTAAAGCGCCCGTCCATTTGCTCGTAAATGTTTTTAACTTGCCCGTCCATGCACCAGAAAATGCGCTCAAAGCACAAATGCTCCAGCAAGCGCTCATAAAATGGGGTTTGTTTTGCATACTGCCAATAAAGCTCAAAGCGGTCGCAGAACACATGCATCCACGGTTTTTCAAAGCCAGCGTAATGCACAATTTTTTCGTTTTTGCGCGATTTAATGTAAGCATCGTAATTAGCAGCAGGGGCATGCGAAAACACATTTTTAATGCGCCCGCCACAATCGTTCATGACATTCCATTCGTATGGCAAGTATGTAACACGCCCCTGGCAATGCGCATTAAGCACATCTTGGTCGTTGTAGATGTAGCGGTTGTCGGATGCAAACTCAAGCCACTTCTCCATTGAATACAGCTCGCGCATCTCCTGAGTGTTTAACACCAAAACCCCTGCTTGGAAGTAGGAATAAGGGTCTTTCATTTCAAGCACTTCTGTAATGTATTTCATGCGTGTGCCATCTGTCATGTTAACGTTGCCCGTAAAGTCAATGTCTGGCACAGCAGCCACCAAGTTTGTGCCCATCTCAACGCTAAACAACTGCGAAACGTCGCCCTTCACAATTAAGTCGCTATCAAGGTAAACCACCTTGTTGTAGTGCGGAATTAGCTCTTGAATTAAAAAGCGGTAGTAAGTTTCTTCACTGATGTGAGGGTTGTTGGTTTTTAAGTTGTACTTGCTAACAATTGGTGAGACGTCAACAAACTGTATGTGCACGTTGGCAAATTTGTTGTAGAAAAACTCCCAAATTACCTCGCGGCGTGCGCTTTCAATATTTTTCTGCAGCACATAAATGTCGTAGAAATGTTCAGCTGAGGCGTTTTTAAGCATTGAATAAAGCGTGGTGGTTAGCATTGGAACATATGGGTTGTCAGCTGCAAAAACAACTGGCACAACAGGCAAGTTTTGCGGGTTGCTTGTGCTATCAAGTGCACTTGCGCATGTGTGCTTTTCAGGGTTTGCGAAGTGCACGCACTGCACTTGTTTTATTTTCCAGCCCGCACCTGTGCGCACGTTGTGTCGCATGTAAATGTTAAACAAGCGCTCTGCCAAATGCCCCGGCGTGCGCAAGCCTTCATGCGAGTAGTACGTCATGTCGGCAGTTTTACAAAATGCCTCAAGCAGCGGGAACAGCCATTCGCAATAGTCGTTAAAAATTTCACGCTTCATAACATACATGTTACAAAAGCATGCCTTGTGGTCTGCTAAAAATTCAAGGGCATCTTGCTCGTATTCTGGGTGTTTCTCAAGCAAAATAGCAACTATTGCGTCTAAATCTTCCACATGCAAATGTGGTGCTTCACTATACATTGAGCGGTTTGTGGCGCTTTCCCCTTCCCAGCGGCGTATGTCTTGCTCACGTGTTGTTACAACGTCGAAGTCTTGCAAAGCAGCGCAGATTGAATTGTCGTCCAGCAAATAATTGCGCTGGGAGTTAATGTCAATAAACACATCATCAATTTCGCCAAACTTGTTTTCCTTATGTTCGCCTTCACTAAAGTCGAAGTAGCGGCGGTAATGGCAAAAACCAATAAACGGTGCATCTGAATTTTTCCAAGCCCAATATTGTGCTGTAAGCTCGCAGTACATTGGGTTTAGCTCTGCAATGTTTTCGCCTTCGTTGTCGTGAAGCATGCCCTCAAAAGCGTTTTCTTTATTCGTGCCAACTTGAATTGGTTGCAAAATTTTGCTGTTATACAAATCCACCTGCTTGTGTGTTGCAACGTAAATTGCAATTTCATCACGTGCTGGGTTTTTCATGTTCAT
>CAYVDR010000246.1:0-2199 GCA_964450625.1 uncultured Senegalimassilia sp. | reverse complement strand
AAGTGTTCTGTGATGCGAGCCCATGTTTTGTGTTTGCCAAAAAAGTATTACAGCACTGCCGCCCATGAGCAAGAGTGCAAAATAATTTATGGTTTGTTTATTTCGCCTGTACAAGCACATGCCACCAATGCAAATAACGGTAATTGCCGAAAGCACGCCAAATGTGTTTATTAGGCATTGAACTTTTACATCCAATGTTGCATTGTATGCAGCGTATATGTAGCTGTAATTTGTAAACAATGCTTTAAAGAAAAATTCGTTAAAGAATATGCAAAGAATGCCTAATGCAAGCAGTGTAATAATGGCAGCATTCAATAAAGTGGTTTTTACGCATTTGGCACTTTTGGTTTGCACACAAACAACAACTGCTTTAAATGCCATTGCAACTACAAAGCCAATAAGAAAATAAATTACGTAGCGTCTGCAAAACCAAGCTAACAGCAGCAACAATGCAATGGCAATATTCTTAGAAATGTTGATACGTTTGAAGTCGTAGTCTAGAAAAATGTATACAGCAATTAATGCTGGAACTAAAAAAGCTATGTCACAGTAGCCAAAGAACAGTGCATAGTAATGACTAGGGAAAACGACTGCAATAAAGCACCCAATTAAAAAAACAGTGCATTTATTAAACGTTGTGTTTTTGCAAACCTTCAGCGCAATTAGGCCTGTAATAAAAATTATTGGCAGCAAGAACATTGCAGCGCATATGAAGACATACCTGGTGAAAGTTAAACCAAAAAAGCGCATGGGTAATGCCAGTATGGTGGGAATTAATATGTTGTAGTCCTCGGTGTTAATTGATGAAAGTGTTGACTTTAATATATCAAGTGACGATAAATTGTTTAGACCGTTTGCTCGCTCAATTGACATTTGCCAATAGCCACCATAATCCCAGAAGTAAACTAAATTGTTTTGGCAAACTTCATATGCGACAAATGACAAAACAGCAATTGGAATAAGAATTACTAAAACAACGTGTAAAACGGATGCGTGTTCAGCAATGTATGCGTAACCGTTTTGTATGGTTTTTAGGAAACTATTCTGCCTTGAACTGCAGCATAGCCCAAATATGCATATGCCATAGAATATTAGGATAAAGAGTAAACATGCATACATTAAAAACCTCGCTTGAGAATTTACAACTTGCTAATTTAGGCAATCATTTTTTTAAAATGGGTTAAAAGTTTAGAACCTACAGCGTGCTTTTTTCAATTATGTAGCGTGGGCGGTGCTTGCTTTCAAGGTAAATGCGCCCAATGTATTCGCCAATAACACCAAGCGCCAAAAGCTGAATGCCGCCAAGAAATGTTATAACACAAAGGATGCTTGCCCAACCAGAAACCGCAGAACCTGTGACATTCATTACAATTGCCCAAATTAAAATGATGAAGCTTATAAACGAAATGATAAGCCCAAGTGCAGCAATTAAACGAATTGGTTTAACGGAAAGGCTGGTAACACCACTAAATGCAAGCCCAAGCATTTTGGTTAGCGGGTAGTGGCTCTCTCCCGCCATGCGTTCATGACGCTCGTAGTAAACGCTTGTTGACTTAAAGCCTACAAGTGGCACCATGCCACGCAAAAACAAGTTAACCTCTTCAAAGTTTGAGAACGCATCAAGCGCGCGCTTGCTCATTAAGCGGTAGTCTGCGTGGTTGTACACCACTTCAACTCCCAACTTTTCAAGCAAGCGGTAAAAGCTTTGCGCACTTTGGCGTTTGAAGAATGTGTCGGTGTCGCGCTTGCTGCGCACGCCATATACAATTTCTGTGCCTTCGTTTATGTAAGCTTTAAGCATTTCGTCCATGGCGTCAATGTCGTCTTGGCCGTCGCAGTCAATGCTTATTGTAACGTCATAGTGTTCACGTGCAGCCATTAAGCCTGCTAGCAAGGCGTTTTGGTGCCCTCTGTTGCGCGAGAGCTTTAAGCCCTCAAAGCATGCTTCAGCGTTTGAAAGAGCAGAAATTATTTGCCACGTTGTGTCACTTGAGCCATCGTCAACAAACAAAACACTGCTGTTAGCTGCAACAACGCCGCTTGAAATTAGGGCTTCAAGCTTCTCTTTAAAAAGCTTGCTTGTAATTGGCAGCACGCTTTCTTCGTTGTAGCACGGAACCACTATACATAAGTGCGGCTGTTGTGTTAATTTGCTTTCATTTTTGCTTTGAGTCATGGAATTAAAACCTTATCTTCGCA
>CAYVDR010000245.1:0-2211 GCA_964450625.1 uncultured Senegalimassilia sp. | reverse complement strand
GTGACATGCTTGGGCTTGATGTGCTTCAAGTGGCAAACGAGGGCAAAATGGTTTGCGTTGTTGCACCCGATTGCGCAGACGCAGCGCTTGCCGCAATGCAAGCTAATGAATATGGCAAAGATGCTGCAATAATTGGTGAAGTCTCTGCCTCAAAACAGGGAATGGGCAACAAAGTGTTTTTGGAAACAGCCTTTGGTGGCACGCGCATTTTAGACATGCTAACAGGCGAGCAGTTGCCAAGAATTTGCTAAAAAGTTGCAGGTGTTACCCAACAAAAAAGGCGCTGTTACCAGCGCCTTTTTTAATGAAGCTCTAAACTTGAGCCATTAAGCGTTTTGCTTCTTAATGTTATTAGCAAACCAGAATAGAGCACCGTCTAGCACAGCTGACACTATGCATGAGCAAAATGCGAATGGCGTTGCAGCAGCAAAGATTGCATAAATTAATGTAGCAACAGAAAGAACAAACGAAATGATTGTGACTACCCAAAATGGCGTAATTTTTGCAGGGTCATTTGCACCACGCACACCAAGTGCACCAACAATAATGTTAATAATGCACCCAATAGCGCAACCAACACCAAGAACAACTAACATGTAAGCATCTTCAGCTAAAGAAGCAGCTGTGTAAGCAGTGTTCTTCTGTTGGAGTGCTTGTTGGAAATCGGGAGTAAATAAAGCACCGCCAGTTGCAATTGCACCTAAGGCAGAAAGTAGCCCTAATACAGAAAGCACAATCACAATAATAGATAGAACTTTAATAACTTTTTGTGAACCTGTCATGAAAAAACCTCTTTCATTTATTGAACAAAACCTGCCAGATTATACAAAATGAAACATAGTTTCAAGCACTTCGGCAACACAATTTAACTTACTGTTCACTAAAAAATTACAGACCTTAAATTCCCAACCAATTTTAACTTCAACGGCTAACGGTTGCAGCTAATGATTTAGCAATGCTAAATGCAATGTTTATGCACTATGTTTTTCGAGCGCAAACTCAATTAGCTTTAAACAAAGCTTATCAAACGAAATGCCGGCAGCTTTTGCAGCATCTGGTAAAAGCGAAGTTTCTGTCATGCCTGGAATTGTGTTGGTCTCTAAAACCCAAAAGTTGCCTTCACTATCTAAAATAAAATCGCTGCGCGACATTCCAGCACAACCAAGCGCCTTATGTGCAGCCACCGCAGCGTTTTGCATGTCTAGCGCAAGGTTATTATCAATTTCAGCTGGGCACACATGCTTTGAGCCACCCTTAGCATACTTTGATTCAAAATCGTAAAAATTGCTTTTTGGAATAATTTCAATTACAGGCAATGCTTTTGCATTTGAATTTCCCAAAACAGCAATCGTAAACTCACGCCCTGTAACATAGCGCTCAATTAAAACTTCACTGTCTACTTCAAATGCTTTGTTTATTGCTTCCTCAATTTCAACCCTGCCTTGAACAATAAACACACCAATTGCACTACCTTCCGTAGCAGCCTTCACAACAACATTGCTGCCAAGAGCTTCTATAACCGCAGAAGCGCTAATGCTGCCAGGGGAAGTAAGCATAATGCTTTGCGGCGTTGGAATGTTATTGCGTTCATAGAAAATTTTTGAACGTGCTTTATCAATTGCAGTAGCACTTGCCCAAACACCAGAGCCAGTATAGGGCAGCCCAATTGTTTCAAGAAGCCCCTGAACTGTTCCATCTTCCCCAAATTTGCCGTGCAAACACAAAAATGCAACGTCAAAGTTACCATTCACTAACCTAGCTAAATCTTGCTTGTTTGCTGGGTCTATCATTTCCACTTTAAAACCCAAGCGCTCTAGGGCAACCCTAGCAGCAGCACCCGATGCAATAGAAATTTCCCGCTCGTGGCTTTTGCCACCCGCAAGTAATGCTACAGACATATTTTTAGGGTTAATGGTATTCACAACTTGCCTCTTTCTTTAAAAGCTTTCAAGAGTTTAATTTGCAGCAGCAATTATAGTCTAACCCAATTTCACAAATGCCCTATTAACATTGTATTTCGGCATTCTGTACTCGAACTACATCAAAATTAAGTACGTGTTAATTTTTGGTTGCTTCAAATAACTGTTTGACAACGCAAGCCTTTGCGCGCAAAATTCCAGTATACTTTTCATTCGCTAATGGGGATGTAGCTCAGTTGGGAGAGCATCACGTTCGCAACGTGAGGGTCGTGGGTTCAAGTCCCATCATCTC
>CAYVDR010000244.1:0-2249 GCA_964450625.1 uncultured Senegalimassilia sp. | reverse complement strand
ACTCGCTTGCACATGCAGGGTGAACCCCTTGAAACCGTGCTAGATTGCATTCGCAACACAAGCAGCACTCCGCAGCTTGAGCAGCTTGTTCACCGCGCACCAAATGGCGTTTACTGCGTGGAAGCTGGCGGACCTGTGCCTGGCGTGGGGTGCGCGGGGCGTGGCATAATTGCAGCGTTTGACCAGCTTGAAAAGCTTAACGCTTACGAGCAGCTTAAGCCTGACATTGTGCTTTACGACGTTTTGGGCGACGTCGTTTGCGGTGGCTTTGCAATGCCACTTCGCGGGCAGTATGCCAATGAGGTTGCCATTGTTACATCAGGCGAAATGATGTCGCTTTATGCTGCATCAAACATCATGCATGCCATTGAAAACTTCAAAAACCGCGGCTATGCCCAGCTGCTTGGGCTTATTGCAAACCTTCGCAATGTTGAAAATGAGCGCGAAAAGCTTCAAACATTTGCTAGCGAAGAACACGTTGAAATTTTGAAGTTTATCCCGCGTTCAAACACGGTTCAAAGTGCTGAAAATGCAGGCAAAACAGTTGTTGAGGCATTTCCTGAAAGTGAACAAGCGCAAGTTTATTTCAAACTTGCAAAGCTTATAGAAAAACGTGCTAAAGCGCTCTCATAGGCTAAAGGTGCAACAATGACAAGCCATTTAACATACTCGCTTCACCCACCATGCAAAACGCGCAAAAAAACGCAGCTTCGCATCCCTGAAAGCCATGCGCTTTACGTTTGCCCGCCAGCGTGTGCCAGGCGCTTTGCAATTCGTGCGCATAAAAATGGCATTGCCAGCACTGCATCGTTTTTGCAACTTACCGAAGCCGACTTAGTGTCTGGCGCATACGAAAAGCAAGTTGTTGAAGCTGTTGGCACGCTTCTTGAAACACTGCCAAAACAGCCGCGCGCACTGCAAATTTTTGTTAACTGTGTTGACGATTTTTTGGGCACAGACAATGATGCTCTAAAGCATGAAATTGAAAGCGCATTCTCTGCCTTGCGTGTGTCCATTGCGCACATTAACCCCATAGCGCGCGATGTTGACAACAATTCCATTGGCAAAATGCTTTTAGGTTTGTATTCGCTGCTTGAAGCGCCTGCTCAGCATGACCTTGGCATAACAACCCTTGGCAGTTTTGTGCCAATTGCACAAACGAGTGAAATTTATGAATACATTGAAATGATTCGCAAGGGTCTAGACTTAAGCGATGCCCCAATTCGCCATGTTGTAAATTGCAAAACTTTTAGTGAATATCAAAATCTTTCTCGCAGCAGCATTGTTTTGAGCCTTAGAAATTCAGGCGATGCGCTGGCTGAAACGTTTGAAAAGCAATTTGGCATGACATACATTTCATGGCACGCAACTTATTGCGTCGAAAACGTTAAAGAAAACTATGCATTGTTGTCCAACGCACTAATGAAGTCAGCACTAAATGCTTGTGAATCAGTACAAAAAATGCCTATTGCAAGTGCTTCAGTACTTGCTAATACTCAATTAGATGTTAAGCAAGAAGAAGCCAAACATGCAGTGTCGCATGCGCTTGATACGCTGGGTGATATGCCAATTTACGTTGACTCTGCTGCCACGTTTGAGCCTTACACCTTGGCGCTTAACTTGCTAGACTATGGCTTTAACGTGCAAGCCGTTTATGCTTTTCACCTAAAAGGTTCACGTTATAGTGTGTGTGACAAGCTTAAAAAAGCATACCCTAAAGTGAAAGTTTACACCGATGCCGACGACTTTAAACTGCATAACAAAGCAGTAAAGAAAAACATTTCAGCAGCGCAAGGCGCGAAACAAGAATCTCTTGCAATTGGTGCAGATTGTGCGTTTATAACTTCGTCTAGGTGCGTGCTGGACATGTACCACGATGAAGGCTACTTTGGCTACAACGGCATTCAACGCTTAATGTGCGACATGGAAGCTGCCGTTAAGGCTGGTGGGGAAGGTTGCACTGCACAGCAGGCGCGCAAGCAGAAGCAACAAGGTGAAGGTGGTGCATAGCATGGCAAAGCTTTCAATTTACTTGCCACCATTTGCAGCCGACTATTCTGGTGCGGCTTCAATGTTGTTTAACCTTAATTGCGTAAACGTTATTGTGGACGCAAGTTGTTGCACGCACAACTACATTAGCTACGACGAGCCTCGCTGGTCAACAAATGCGTCCATTACAATTAGTGCGCAACTGCGTACCCTTGAGGCAACCCTTGGCAGTGACTCGCGCATGCTAAGCCAAATTCAAG
>CAYVDR010000243.1:0-2286 GCA_964450625.1 uncultured Senegalimassilia sp. | reverse complement strand
TAGTTAAGGTTTCATCTGTATACCAGCCAGCAAACATGGCACCGTCAAGTGTTGGACAATCTGGAGTTGTAGCAACATTACCCTTTTCTACAACTTGTGTGCTTACGGCGGAACCTTCCCCTGTTTCAAACGAAACAGTGCATGAGTTACCAGATGTTACAGTAATTGGCACATCAACTTGCGCAGAAGTTGAACCGCACAACACAAGCACCCTAGCGCTGCTTTGCCCTGCACTCAAAATTTGATCGGGAACATAATAGCTGTTGGTGTTATAACTTGCCCCGTTGCTAAATGTAACGCTTACTCTAAGCCCCGATGCATCAAAAGTTTCGCCAGAAGTATAGGCAGTTTTCGTAGGGGCTGACACAATGCTTGCAGACGTAATTTGCACATTGCTGCTTACATCAGGGCATGCTTCCGCAGCATTAGAAGATGTGCGCCACTTGTCATTTGAGGATGCATAGTCACTAAATAACTTACAGTAATTGTCATACATTGTGCTTATGGCACTATAGTCGCCAACAATTTCCCAATCGTGATGCTGATACGATGTGTTGCCGACTGAACCAAGCTGAGTGCTATTAAAAATGCTCGAGCTTTTCATGAAAAACACATGGTAAAAAGTGGGGGTACTGTTTTTATTTGAGTCCCATGTTGCATCCACATGATACCAATTTCCACCCACATTTACGGCAGACCAAGCATGCGACATAGCTTCGCTTTTAACATAAGTTGTTGTAACACCAGCCACTTTCAAAATAGCATTAAGTGCCAGTGTGTAACCTTGGCAAACCGCATTCTTATTCACAAGAGCATCGTAGGCGGAATAAGCAGAGAGCGAATTGTCATATGCGCAGTTTGCAGCCAGCCAATCATGCGCTGCATGAACCTTGCCAAGTGTTGTGCTTTGTGCTGCAACATAAGCTTGCACTTTATTCATTTCTGCATTAAATGACCTCTTCCTGGCTGCTAAAGTGTCGCCTGTATAAAAATAATCAGGCCTAATATCAACAACAGTGTTAGTTAAGCGATTGTACGACCAAGTAAAACTAGTTTTTACAAAAAACAGTTGAGGGTTTGTCTCAACAATAGAAAGGTAAGCATTTTTAATTGAACTTGAATCAGCAGAAATGTTGTATGCTGAAACATCAATTGCAGTTTCACAAGCTTCAAGTTGGCTAACTATATAACTTTCAAAACTGTCAGCTTCACTTGCAGTATAACTGTTGCTGTCAGCTGAAAGTATGCTGCATATGCCGTTAAGTTGCGACTCACTTACGCCTGCATAATTGCACAACCCACCCTCTTGCATAAGCAAGTCTGCGCTAGATTCAGGTGTAAACTTACAAACTTCAATTTGCGAAGCGTCAACTTGTGCATTATCAGCACTAATTTGCACTGAACCTGATGATGCGCTTTCTTGCTCAAAACCTGCTTGTGCATATGAACTTGCAGGAAAGCTAAAGCAAGCTAATAAAAGCACTAGCATTAAGCGCAGCAAGGCATTTACAACCTTTAAAAATAACATCCAGTGGCTAAATGCAAATCTCATACGCAACCAATCAACTTTTAGCTATTTGACTTGTTTTCTTCTTCAATGAATTTGCTTGAAGTATCTTCACTGTCTTCATTGCCGTCAATCTTAAACTGCTTGTTAACCTCATCTGCGGAATACTCACTTGGGTCAAGCAGCGAAATCATGAAGTTTGGTGCAATACCAATGTAAGCAAGTTTCTCCTCAAACTGAGGCATGCCATTTTCGTCTTCAGCATACAGGTAACCAACTGCAAAAGCATCTTGCGCACCTGGAAGCCCACCTTCAGCAATAATAGCGTCGACTTCCTTGCCATCAATATCAACATAGCCGTCATAGCAAAATGCGTAAGCTTTAGCACCCTGCGCATTTTCAACTGTTTGCTTTGCCGCTTCAAAACATTCGTCAACGGTGTCTTGCAAATAATCTTCAATAAAAAGGGTTTTACCTACTGCAAGCGCAGTAAAAGGAATTGCATCTTCACCATTTTTTCTTTTAGTAATTGCCTCATTAAGTGAGAACTGAATTACCTTGTTCAACAACTCTGGAATTTCAGGAACCTCTGTGGTTGTTTCATCTACTACTCTGTCTGCCATTTTTCTTCCTCTTGCTTGAATGAACATACGATTGGGAGATTATACAATTTGACACTTAGAATGCTTAAAATAGCAAGAAGCTTAAATACTATTTTATAAACCAAACAAAAAAAGCGCCACCCGCGAGCGCGACGCCCTATCCTCCCACGGTCTTGC
>CAYVDR010000242.1:0-2309 GCA_964450625.1 uncultured Senegalimassilia sp. | reverse complement strand
TGGTTGGTATACCGACCCCGAGCTAAAAACACCATTTGAATTTGACGCAGACGCTAAATCAACTGCAACATTAAGCGCAGACACAAAGCTTTATGCTAAGTGGGTTGAATATACGCCATCTACTTACTTCCTAGCTTCCAAAAGCCTGGTAGATGGCATTGATAGCGCAACCATGGCAACAGTTAATGCAAAATCTGATGTGACTGAACGTGCAAAAGCGCTTGATGCAGCAGCTAAATCAGCCTCTTTAACCACTACAGGTAAAGTGTTTATTGATGGCGCTGACTTGCAAAATGATATTGCAACAATGCAACAAGAGCAAAGGGGTGATGGAGCAATTGCAGGTTCAAAGCTTGCTCAGTACACTGAGTATATGAACGAATCCTCCGATGAAGTTCACCTGTATACTGCCTATGGTTTAGAAGCTGCAAACTGGGCAGATGCAACAAACACAGCAGGTACAGAAGAAGCTGCCCAGAAAAACAAGTACGCAGAATTTCGCATTATTCAAGTGGGCACGCACAAAAACAGCGCAACGGACACAATACTAGGCGATGGCAGTGTGCTAACATTCCATGCAACCCACAGCCTGCCTTCTGGTGAAGCTATGGCAACTTCCAATACAAATGTTGATGGGTGGGCATCTTGCGCAAACACAGCAACTTTATATAACAAACTACAAAGCAAAGGTGACATTTATAAACAATTCCCAGCCACATTTACAAGCAACATAAGTTCAAACACTACTAAAACTTACAATAATGGCTTAGGCGGCATTGCAACATCCTTCGATGCATTCTTCTTGCTTTCTTATTCGGAACTTGTAAACAATGACAGCAACTATTCCTCAACTGCGCCAGCAGCAAACACTGAAGGTGTGCAATATGATTACTATAAAACTAAAGGAATTTCGGGTAACACTAATAACCCTGCTATTGCTAATATCTGCAAAAGCCGTGCAGGTGCAACACCGTCTGGCGTTAACTACCCTCTTTGGTGGTTGCGCTCGCCGTACACCGAAGGTACAACCGACTTTATACTAATTGAATCTACTGGCAGTTTTACCCGTGGGACTGCAAACGTTGCTTACAGTGTTGCCCCAGCGTTTTGTATGTAGCGCATAAACACTACATGCCCACTTAACAAAAGTTGAAACATATCAATAGATAATTCGAAGTCGTCTGCGCTATGGTAATATGCGCAGACCATTATTGGTGCTAAATTTATTGAAGAGAGGGTTTTCTATGCAAGGCATAACATTAAATTATTCTAAGGGACACAGGTTTTCATTTAGACTGCTAACCTTTGTTGCTAGCTTTTCGCTTTTACTTGCACTAGCGCTGTCTTGTGCGCTAACCGAACATGCTAGTGCTACAGTTACCCAAGAAACGGACACAACAGGTATTCAGCCTGCCATAAGCCGCATTTTTGGCGACAATGCTTCTGGCACAGCTGCAGAAATTGCAAGCCAAATGTATGCGACAGATGAAACAAGCGACTGGGTTGTAATTGCACGCGACGATGACTTTGCAGACGCAATGAGCGCCACAGGCTTGGCAGGTGCACTGAATGCGCCAATTATCTTAGCTGACAGAAACACAGGTTTAAGTGATTATTCTAAAGCGGTTATACAAGGCTTAAAAGCAAGCAAGGCATACATCATTGGTGGCACGGGTGCAATACCAGCTGACATTGAAGACCAACTTAAGGCAATTAACGTTACCCCACAGGCACAGCGCATTTTTGGTGACACCTATTGGGAAACATCAACTAAATGTGCAGCTGAAATTCAAAAGGTAGACAAAGAAAACGGAGTAACACCTGCAACGGACGTTATTGTTGCCATGGGCATTAACTTTCAAGATGCACTTTCAATTTCTTCCTTAGCTTATAAGTACCACATGCCAATTTATTTGGAAACTGACGGGCAGGGTTCATCTTACGCAGCTGACCGTAAACTAACAGACGATGCAATATCAGCTATTAAAACAACTCTAGGCGACAGCGGCAAAATTTATGTTCCAGGCGGCACAGGTGCTGTAGCTAAAGAAACAGTTGAAGATGTGTTTGAGGGCAAAGACACAGTTCGCATTTTCGGCGAAGATGGCTATGAAACTTCAAATGAGATTGCACGTTATTTCACCAGTGATGCGGGCAACAACTTGCTAGACGCAAGCTACGTTTGCATAGCAAATGGTGCGGAGGCTCCAAAAGGCACAGACGCCTTGGCAGGCGCTGCTTTGGCAGGCAAAAACGGCGGAGTTATTTTGCTTGCTAACACAAATGCTGCCTGCGGTGAAGTAAGCACA
>CAYVDR010000241.1:0-2362 GCA_964450625.1 uncultured Senegalimassilia sp. | reverse complement strand
ACGCTTCCGTTAGAAGAGCAAGCAAGCCGTAATCAATTACAAAAGAAATTGTGCCGACAACGCCAAATTTCATAAACTGAGCAATAAGTTTTTTAAGCATGTGAACCCTTTCAAAAATTAAAATTATTAGCTGAATAATATCAAAATACCCCTTCAATTAGCGCATATATTGCGAATAACACGGTATGGTAAGAAATAAATAAAATTTTGTATTAGACTAAAAACGTTTAGATGAACTGGTTTTTTGAGAGGGTCCATTATGTCAAACAGCAACAGAGATGCAGTTTTACAAGGAAGCGGCGTAGCTGTAATTATCCCATGCTACAACGAGGAAATTACCATTGAAAAAGTGGTTTGCGATTTCCAACAAACTTTACCAAAGGCAGAAATTTATGTTTATGACAACAACTCCACTGACAAAACTGCAGAAATTGCCCGCTCAGCTGGTGCAATTGTTAAGGCTGAATCCAGGCAAGGTAAGGGCAATGTAGTGCGCCAAATGATGCGAGACATCAATGCAAACTATTACATTATGGTTGATGGCGATGACACATACCCAGCTGAAGCAGCACCAAGGTTGCTTGAAAAACTTGTTGACGATGAGGCAGACATGGTTGTTGGCGACCGACTGTCTAACGGCACTTATGGCAAAGAAAACGACAGAGCATTTCACGGCTTTGGCAACAATCTTGTTCGTTTTCTAATTAAAGCAATTTATGGTTACGAATTTAGCGATGTCATGACAGGCTACCGTGCTTACAACAAAGTGTTTGCCAAAACAATGCCCATCTTATCAAGCGGCTTTCAAATTGAAACGGAGCTTTCCATACATGCAGTTGACAAACGCTGGCGCATTGCTCAAGTGCCAATTGACTACCGCGACCGCCCAGAAGGCTCGGAATCAAAACTGTCAACATTTAGTGATGGCATTAAAGTTTTAAAAATGATACTGTCGCTTTTCAAAGACTACAAACCACTTGCCCTTTTCAGTTGGGTGGCATTGCTGTTTTTAGTGCTTGGGTTAATTTGTGGTGTACCACTTATTGTTGAGTACGCAAATACTGGGCTTGTGCCACGCTTACCATCTGCAATTTTGGCAGTTGGGCTTGTGTTTATTGGTGCAATTTCAATGGTATGCGGTCTAATTTTGGACACCGTTGTAAAAGGCTCAAGAATTCAATACGAACTTGAAGTTACAAAAGCGTACAACTGCTGCTCAAAAGACTAGCAGTCAAATGCCCTATTAGGCGTATTAGCAATAAAATTTTGTTTCAATTGTATTCGCTCATCTGCAACTTTCACTAAAAAGGGGTGCGTAAATTTATGATTAATTATTTTCTACCTAAATTTAACCTTATGAATTTGCACCTTTATTTTGCTAGTTTATTTTCGCAGCATAAAAGCTGGGTTCAACCAAATGTTTGCATAAAAGGTGTTTATGATTGCTTTCCTAATTGCAAGCTAAATGGTGGCAGGGCTATGTTTGGCGAACGCGCTACCAAGGCAGAAATGGATGAAGTTTTTTCATCGTTTGCTAAGTGCAACATTGTCCCTCGCCTTACGTTTTCAAACATGCTGGCAAAAGTGGAATGGCTTGATGAACCTTATGCTAAAAGAATGCTTGAAGTTGCAGCAGAATATCACGGTGAAGTAATTGTTTACTCCCATGAAATTGGCAAAGAAGTTCGCAAACGCTATGGCATGCCTATAATTCTTTCTACATCTCGACCACTTGAAACTCCTGATGAAGTTAATAAGGCTCTTGAAACTTATGATGTTGTGGTGCTTAATTACAACCACCACAAAGACCCAGAATTCCTAAAAGCAATTAACTGTATTAAACGCACAGAAGTTATGGTTAACGAAACATGCCAGCCAAACTGCCCTAACCGCCCAGGGCATCATATGATGGTTAGCAAGTCACAAGTTGATGACAGGGTGCTTCAAACCCGTTGCTTGTTTAAAAATGACAACAACAAATTCAAAAACGCAGAAGTTCGAAAACTGGCGGACAGTTTTGGAATTGAAAATTTTAAGATTGTCGGCAGAGAACAACCAGCTAGCGAACTAGTTAATGACTTTTGCTACTACTTAATTTTGCCAGAATACCGCGAAACGGTTAAAGAAGAAATTAAAGAAAAGTTTTTTACAGACTAAGAAAATTCACTGCAATATTTAAGAAACTCATTTAAGTGTTTTTAAATACTGTGTACTGGAAAAATTTTACTCGCATAAAAAAACGCCTAAGCAGTTTTAAAAATGCTTAGGCGTTTGTAAGTTTAACGCGTATGTTGGTTTAAGGGTTACTCAGCCTCGCCAAGTGCCCAGCGTACAAAGCCTGTAACTTCAATTTTGCCACCGA
>CAYVDR010000240.1:0-2364 GCA_964450625.1 uncultured Senegalimassilia sp. | reverse complement strand
TTTGGCAGCCTTGCAAGTATAAGTTAAACCGCAAACGGTTAGGCAAAAAACATAAATGCGTTAATAAAGGTTTAAACCATGCACAACTTGTCAATAATTCCTTTGCTCTTGCTTTGTAATGCCATGTATTCCTTCAAACAAACACGTTTGAGTAAGTTTACTAAGTTCACTTAGTTCAATTTCGCCAGGGTTTTTAACCCAGCGGCGGTAGGACGTGATAAGACCGGAGTAGAAAAACGTGACAATAAAAGGCAGGTAGGGGCTGTCTACTGGAAGGCCAAAAATGTTCGAATTTTTGAATTCGCTAACTATAATTGGGTCCATTTTGCTAACAATAAGAGAAATTGGAAGGTTTAGCAGCACGCTGCGTGAACATTCAGAACCCGAATCCGTTTGCGAGTCGCGCATTTTGTTGAAGAAATGTTCAACATCAACTTCGCCAGTTGTTTCATCAAGCACGTCAATGAAGTTTCTAACTAAAGTTTCTGCTTCGTGTTCTAGAATTTCATCAACCAAGTTTTCAACGTTATCGTAATGGATATAAAACGTTTTGCGGTCAACATCTGCTTCTTCAGCGATGGCTGAAATTGTTACATTGCGATAATCTTTTTCCTCAAGCAAACGCCCAAATGCATTGCGAATGTTGTTGCGCGTGCGAACAACGCGCCTGTCTTTGTTGTGACGTTCCTTTTTTTCTTCCGCCGTGCGTTTGCGCCTTCTGTACCTTCCGCGTTTTTTTCTTGGCTTGGCAGGTTGTTCGGTTGGGGCATCTTCAGTTTCCGTGTCATCTGTGATTTCTGTAGCTTCTGTTGCATCTGCGCTTGGTGCTTGTTCTTCGCTAATTTGCCCGGCAGCATCTTGTTCTTGCACGTGTGTTGTGTTTTGCTCCTCTTCTGCGGATATGTTTGTGGCCTCTTGTTGCTGTTCAGTCATAATAACCCCCCAATGCAACATCTAAAAATGTAAACCATAATTAATTTCTGTTGAAACAATACCGACTCATTCATTATAAAACGCGCTGTCGCTGCAAAAATTAAGAACGTGTAAAAATTTGTTGAATTTTCAGATTAAAGTAACAAAAAATTCAAAAGTGTAGCATAAATATTATAAACTGTGTAGAATTTACAACATCTTGCCTATTTTAATGTGCTTAATTGACAAAATATTTACTTCAGTGCAACAACAGTTGTTTTGTTTATTCTATATTTAAAGTTTAATCAGGTTAAGTTTAAACCATGCACTGCTACAGTTTGATGAATAGTTGAGATGCAACTTTTACCCATATCCATTTAGTGGAGGCTACAGTTAAAATGCTAGAAATTGATTACAAATATATACATGAATTATTTAATTTAAAAAGCTCTGATTTTGAGTTGGTATACAAATCAAAAGACTATCATTACCTGCATGAATTGTTCGACAATAAATACAACATTAGCAATTATTCCTTTTCATTTGAAATGTCATGTTCAAATTTAATTAATAGACTTTTTGAAAAATATGTTACCCCAAAAACTATTGTTATTTGCTCTTTAAAAGACCACCCAAGTGTTAGAAGGTGTTTGAACAATTTTGACTTTAGGGAAGTTATTTACTTAGATAACGATGACTTCACTACTAGAAAATTAATAGACAGGTTGTCGATTAGCGATTATAAGAACATCTTCTTTTTGTCTTGTGGGACATTTGTTTGCAATGGCGAAATAAGAGATAATGCTTTTTTTGAAAAAATATTTCATATATGCGAACACTTTTCTGACGATGTTGTAAAAGTTCTTGATGATTGCCAAGGTAGCTTATGGATTGATCGAGATTATTCCTTGTTTGATTACATTCTATGGACTGCTCATGCCACGATGGAGGGGTTTGACGCTGGTGTATTAATATCCAAACCTAATAAACCTGTTCTTGGTATTTATAACGTTGGTGAAGAATTCCTTTACAATAATTATTCCAAACTCTTGGAAATGGAAGACTTTTGCACTTCTTGGAACAAGTATCTTACACTTGCAACCAATGTTCACATTTCAAATGCACCGCATTTGTTTAATATGCATCTTACTAAAAATTTTCCAGAAAGTTATTTTAAGAATTTGCAATTAAATAGACGAAATATTAGCCAAATGGCAGCCATTTTAATTGACGCAAACAGGTACGTTAGGTTAAGAGTGGACAGGTATATTACAAAAGAAGGTAAGTACCGCTTGCTTAGGGCGTTGCATCTTATTTATGATGAAAGGGAATTTATAGACGCTTAAAGTTATTTGACAGGTTTGTTGTTAGCGCTTACGCCTGCCAAATGTGCTTGCGCGCCGTGCGTTCTTCTTTAAGTTGGCAAGGGCATCGGCTTCGGTTAAGCCGTCA
>CAYVDR010000239.1:0-2380 GCA_964450625.1 uncultured Senegalimassilia sp. | reverse complement strand
GTTCCTTTGCGGAAAATTGCAAGATAATCTTCGTAAGCAAATGTTCTGTTTCTTGCATTTTTTGTTGTTTGCTCGAGAATGCCAACATCCACAAGACGTTTAATAGCACTCGAGACTGTATTGTATGACATCTCCAACTCTACTGCTGTTTTTTTAACCTCAATTATTGGGTGCTCCTCCAAATACTTAAACAAACACTTTGCAGTTTTTGAAGCACGTCCCATGTTGTTAATTTTCTTATCATTTTTATCATGCAGAGCAATAAGTTTTTTAATTGTTCCTATTCCATCCTGAGCAGTTTCTAAAACAACTTTAAGGAAAAAATTCACCCACTGCTCATAGTTTCCCTTGCGCCTAACTTCGCTCATACGGTCATAATATTCCACACGGTTTTTCTTTAGGACGTATGAGATATAAAGAACAGGGCTACTAAGCACTTTTTGCTGAAGCAAGAAAAGTGTCACAAGCAACCGCCCCACACGTCCATTGCCATCTAAAAATGGGTGTATTGTCTCAAACTGATAATGAATTAAAGCTGCACTAACAAGAGGATCAGTGGTATTTTCTGCGTTAATATACTTCTCTAAATCAGACATTGCAAGCACCATGTCTTCAGGACATGGTGGAATGTAGCTCGCTTTTTTTAACGTACTTCCCGCAGCACCAATCCAATTTTGAGAACGTCTGAACTCACCAGGATTTTTCTCTTGACCACGCACGCCCTGCATGAGAACAGCATGTGTTTGTTTGAATAATCTGTTACATAAGGGCAAATTCTTATTTTGACTGATTGCAAAATTCGTGGCTTTAATATTGTTCACAACATCTGAAACATCATGATTTGCATTATCTTGGACATTAGGATCCATTACATCTTCTAAAGTTGCCTGAGTACCCTCTATTTGCGAAGAGAGCAGTGCTTCCTTTCGAACATACATCGAGATAAATAAACTTACGCTTGGGATGTTTACAGCCATATTATCCAAAACGGCTAGATTAGAGCGCGCCTCAACAAGAACTTGCAAAGAATCATCTGTTAGCGCAAGTGGAGGTGTTGGCGGCAATGGATTTGGAACATAGCTTTCATACTGCATTTCACCTGCTAGATTCTTTTTGAAATGTCCTGCTCGGTTAACCATATGTTGCCTGTACCTTACGTTTAGATTAACTTGAAATAACGCTGCCATTATAATCCTCTTATTTCAACATAATGCATTAACTTGAAATAAGGAACAAAATTTGTACACCTTATTTCAAGTTTATAAAACCAAAACAAATGAAATGCTGAAATACTTCCAAAGAAAAATTAAGCTACCAACTGCTATGTAAAATTTAACAACTGCTGGTGCTGCATATAGTTTTAAAGTTCAAATGTATTATGCAAACACGTTAAAACTCACTACCACATTTAGCAACTTCATAGTAGAATGTTTCACGTGAAACAATGAAGGGGTTAAAAGTGAATACAGCTTTACTAGAAAAGCATTTAGAACTTGTGATTGAGGCTAATAAAACCGTAAACATTACTCGAATTTCATCTTGGGAAGATGGAATATTGTTGCATGTCAAAGACTCGCTGCTGGGTCTTGAGGCACTTAACGAATGCCCTACCGGCAAGCTTGCAGACATTGGCAGTGGTGCAGGCTACCCTGGCATTCCCCTTGCAATTGAAGGTGGCAGAGAAACTGTGCTGGTTGACTCAGTGGGTAAAAAAACAAGAGTGCTTGATGGGTTTATAAAACAACTGGGGTTAAAAAATGTTTCAACTGCTAACCAGCGTATTGAAGATTTTGGCAAGCAGCACCAAGGCGAATTTGCCGCTGTTACAGCACGGGCGCTTTCAAAGCTTTCAGTTCTGCTGGAACTTGCAACACCGCTTTTGTTCGTTGGCGGGCGCTTGATTGCTTACAAAGCAAATGTTGAGGCTGAAGAAATCAACCATGCCAATGAGGTCTCTACTCTGGTTGGAATGCGGCTTGTTGGTGACAAAACGTATTCTCTTGAAGGGTTTAATAGACGCATTCTGTGTTATGAAAAAACTTGTGAACCTAAAATAAAACTTCCAAGACGTGTAGGCTTAGCGCAAAAAAAGCCTTTGTAGGTTTAGTTTAAAAATTAACGTTGTATAATCGCTGGCGAAATGAAAGGGGGTTGAAGTGGGATTTTTAGACAGTTTCCGTAAGGGTACAGAACCCACAAAGCCACAACAGCAGCAAAACACAGGTGAAAGCCGCAAAACCAGCAGTGAATTCACCGACGGCAATGTGCGCATTACTTCTGTTGAAGTTGTTGAGCGCGAGCTTGATGAAAGCACAGAAAACAGCGAAACAACAAACAAGGAAAAGCAGCCAACAATTAAGTCTTACAAAGACAAGCTGCC
>CAYVDR010000238.1:0-2394 GCA_964450625.1 uncultured Senegalimassilia sp. | reverse complement strand
TGGTTGTTCGCAAAACCCCGAAACGCCGCAAAGCAACCAAGAGGAAGCGCAAAGCTCAAGCAAAAAAGTTCAAGTGCAAGTGCTTGAACCCGAAGGGCTGTCAGGTGCAATGCAAAAAATTCAGCAGGCATACATTGCAGACGGGCATTCGAACATCTCCTTTGAAAACGAGCAGTATAAAACCATGGATGAATTTAATAATGCGCTTTCTACCAGCATTGATACTGGTCTTGTAATAACTGATTCAAAAAATTCAATGGACGCAGCTGTTGAAAAAAATTACGTTGACCAAACAACGCGTGTTGACATGTTGAAGGACCAACTTGTAATGGTTGCTAGCGAAAGCAGCAACTTGGCAGATGTTACGTTAGATGGAATTGCTGCTGGTAAATACACAATTGCAGCATGCGACGAAACGCAGTTTGTTGGCAATTGCACTGCGCAAGCGCTTTCAACCGTTGGGGCGTATGTGCCCACTTCAAGCGAAAGTGGTAAGCAAGGCAAAGACATTTCAGGCAAGGGCGGTTCCTATAAAACCTCTGCCATAAAGGATGGCAAAGTTGCGCTTGAGGCTTCAGCAGAAAGCGTTTGCGAGCTTGTTAAAGGTGGCAGCGTTGATGTTGGGTTTGTTTATGCGTCGGATGCTGAGCGTGCAAGTGGGGTTAAAGTTGTTGGCACTGCTGCAGCAAGCACGCATAAAAACATTGTTTACCCAGGTGCTTTAGTAAAAGAATGCAAGAGCAAACAAGAAACCCAGGACTTCTTAAATTGGTGCCTAAGCAATAAAAAAGCAAAGGAAATTTGGGAAGAATGTGGCTTTGAAGTGGCTTAAGCTAGTTTACAATGTTTACTTACAAGGCTTGTTTTTAATTAAGAAGTGAAGAGACATGAA
The DNA here is from genome assembly GCA_964450625.1 of uncultured Senegalimassilia sp. Taxonomy (GTDB): domain Bacteria; phylum Actinomycetota; class Coriobacteriia; order Coriobacteriales; family Eggerthellaceae; genus Senegalimassilia. The sequence goes on along the minus strand of CAYVDR010000238.1, from coordinate 1,502 downwards.
AGACATTTACAACAGACAAATTAATTACCTGCGCATTTCCCTTACAGACAGGTGCAATTACCGCTGCATATATTGCATGCCAGAAACTGGTGTGAAATCGCTTAAGCACACTGACATTTTAACCATTGAAGAAATTGCTCACGTTGTGGGTGTGCTTTCGCAGCTTGGCATTGAAAATGTGCGCTTAACAGGTGGTGAGCCGCTTGTTCGCAAGGGGTGCGTAAGCCTAGTTGAAAAACTTAACGCAATGCCTAACATTAAAAACATTGCGCTTACAACAAATGGTGTGTTGCTGCCAAAAATGGCGCATGAGCTTAAACGCGCTGGTCTTGCGCGTGTTAACATTTCGCTAGATTCGCTTGATGAGCAGCAGTTTCACAGCATTACACGCCTCGGGCACGTGCGGGAAGCATTAAATGGCATTGATGCAGCAATTGAGGCGGGCTTTGAACCTGTGAAGGTTAATTGTGTTGCCGTGCGCAGCTTAAACCAAGATTATTTGGCGTTTGCCAGGCTTTCTGTAGACAAGCCTTTGCATGTGCGCTTTATCGAATACATGCCAGTTGGCGAAAGCACGGGAAGCACGGGTTGCGGTTGGGGGCCAGGCGATGTTATAAGCTGTAAGCAGCTTCGCGAAAACATTAACGCAGCAGCTGCAGCAAAAGGCTTGCCTGTGCTTGAGAAGGCAAACGAAAACCCATTTGGTTGTGGGCCTGCACAGTATTTTGCATTCCCAGGGGCTGCGGGCACAGTTGGGTTTATAAGCCCAATAAGCAAGCACTTCTGTGGCAAATGTAACCGCATGCGCTTAACTGCTGACGGCAAGCTGCGTCCATGCCTGTTCAGCGACACAGAGTTTGATGTGCGTGGCATTTTGCGCAGCAGCCTTCCGCGCACAGAAGTTGATGCCAAATTAAAGGAAACATTTGCGCACGCGCTTTCTGCAAAGCCTGAAGAGCACGGCAACATTACAAGAACTGAACGCAAAATGAGCCAAATTGGGGGTTAAAAATGGCAGGTGAAAAACTTACACACATAAGCGAAAACGGCGACGTTAGAATGGTTGACGTCTCTGAAAAAAGCATCACAAAACGCATCGCTAAAGCTGAAGGGTTTATTAGCATGAAGCCCGAAACGCTTGCGCTTATAACAAGCGGCACGGCTGCAAAAGGCGATGTTTTGGCTTGTGCTAGGGTTGCTGGTGTTATGGCGGCGAAGCAAACAAGCACGTTAATTCCAATGTGCCACCCGCTAAACATTACGAAAGCAAAAATTGAATGCACGCCTGTTGAAAGTAGCGCGCAAAACGGTGGGCGCTGCGGTGTTCATGTGCTGGCAACGTGTGGCGTGGATGGTAAAACTGGCATTGAAATGGAAGCGCTAACAGCTGCAAGCGTGGCGTGCCTTACAATTTACGACATGTGCAAAGCGGTTGACCGTGGCATGGAAATTTCAAACGTGCGCCTTCTTTTAAAGGACGGTGGCAAAACTGGTTTGTGGCA
>CAYVDR010000237.1:0-2423 GCA_964450625.1 uncultured Senegalimassilia sp. | reverse complement strand
CGGCAATGCTGTTAAGCTGCTTTGTTTCGGCTTGAAAAACCTCAAAAGCAAAACCTGCCACAACAACCAAGGTAATTGCAATGTTAATTCCTAAGCGGAGTGATTCACGCTTGCCCCCCAACATTTGCCCTAGTGCAATTAGCAAAAATGCAAACAATAACGTGACGAGCGCAACAAGCGCATAGTTTGCAATTGCGTCTAAAAACTCATTGAAAGCAGCTAAAGAATCAACTTTAACCAGCAGTTTATAGTGGTCAAAATCAACAATCTTGCAAGCTTGGTTGTCAATGACAATCATTTTTTCATTGACTTGCGCACTAAGTTCGTTTTGCACTTGAGCGGAAACATTGCCAGTAGCAATAATTTCATTTGTGGTTTTATCCAAAATAAAAAACTGTTTTTTGTAATTCGCAGAAGAATCGTTTTCTAGAATTTGTTCAATTTGACGAAGCTCATTTGCAGCCTGCTCATAGGATTCGTTATATTCATCATTGTAAACCCCCACATAGCCAGACATTTCCATGGAAGATGTAGCTAAAATTTGGTCGTTCGTTTTTGCGAACAAGTTAATTGCTGCAAGCAAGAAAATAAACAGAGCAATGAGAGTGAACGTTTTAATTTCTTTGAAGAATTTCTTTTTGTCGAACAATGTGTATCCTTTACTATGCGAGTTTATGGTTGTTGCTTGTTTGCTCTTCCGATTTCATAATGCTCCTTGTTATGCTGCCATGCTCAGTGTAATGCTAGCATATTCTTCCCTAGTTAATACAGAACATCATTATTATTTATGCTACAATGCAATAACAACGTACATACAGGAGGCAAATATGACCACTATGACAATTAGGGTAGATGCAGCGGAAAAGAAGCGAGCGTCAGAAATTGCAGAATACTACGGCTTTGACCTTTCAAGTGTTACAAGGGCATTTTGGAAGCAAATGATACGTGAGAGGCGTGTGCCACTTAACCTTGGAAACTATGAACCTAATGAAGCAAGCCAAGAGGCCATTGCTGAAGTTGATGAAATGATAAAAGCAAAAACTTCAAGGTTTGAAACTGCTGACGAGGCAATTGCAGCATTAAAGGCATAAGCAATGCTAAGAATTGAATTTTCAACCAGGTTTGCAAAAGACTACAAAAGGCTAACACGCAAGCATTTTGAAATGGAACTTATCGACGAAGTTATTAGGCTAATTTCTGCCGACACAAAAGAAAGCAAAATTAAACTCAAGAAACGCCATAATATGCATTCGTTAAAAGGAAAATGGACGGGAAATTATGAATGCCATATTGCAAACATAGGCGACTGGCTGCTTGTTTGGAAAGTTAGTAATCACACAGCTTATATGGTTCGAACTGGCAGCCATGACGATATTTTTAGATAACTACAAATTTTGTTAAGTTAGTAAAAATTTCAATTGATTGCTTTGGACTGAATAGTAAAAGGGAGGCTTAATGCCTCCCTTTAATTTACGCTGCGGTTAATGTTGTGCTAGCTGTGCGAGTTTTTAGACTACACTGCTATCCTAAAAACAGAATGCAGGGGCAACTGCGTGAGCACATGCAGCACTACCACAAGAAAAATTTCCCCTTTCTCCAACAGTATTAAAACCGATTTTAAGAGCAGTTGAGGAAACAGTGCGCAGCCACCAACCTGTTAATGGGTCATATTCTAATGGATTTAAAAAATGCTCGCCTAAATGTAACGGCGTTGCGCCAGAACGTGTTTTCAAAATGCTACTTATGAGATCATTATCGCCTTGCGTTTCAATTTTTGTTTTAAAAAAATCATATGCTCGACCCTCTTGTTTACTTGCAGGATACGAAGCATTGTACTTATCGTTATTATCTACTAATTCTAGATTAGAAAGTAAGAAAAATTTATTTTGGGTTGTGTTCGATGTTTTCTTTTCATCCATCATATAGTACGCTTTATTAACTTTTTTAATAGCACTAGTTAATTCCGTGGGGAAATTATTAAATATTTCACCTTCTTCTTGGAGCTTTTGGCATAATTCTGGGCACCCCACCGCCCTTCGTTTGTATCAGTACTATTCATTGGATATGCGGTAGGAAGACTATGGACAGCATGAAATGTCAATGTGCTCCCGTCCATTAAATCTTGTGTTAACACGTTGCCATCAACTGTTGCGCCTTTAAGTGCGCTCGCGTGCTCTCCAACCTGAATTATACGAAATTCAGCATATTTATCTACCTCTGTTGTTGCGTTAACGTCATTGTATGTTGTGTATAAATGCACATTGTCGGCAATCATATAACCCTTGTATTCTTTTGTAATCAAGTCGGCTTCTTCTTGGTAACCATCCTTTAGTTCCTTAATAATTTTATCGGTGTCAGTCATTATCTGATTTAAGGTAGTGTAAAAAATGCTTGCTGGCTAACAGGCTTGCCAGTCAATGGCA
>CAYVDR010000236.1:0-2434 GCA_964450625.1 uncultured Senegalimassilia sp. | reverse complement strand
AAAAATTTCGTATAGAACCTAATTTTCCTAAATCAACTATTGACACAAACAGTTTTGCTAATACACTTATGAACACATGCTCATATGTTTAAACATTAAATAGAAAGTGTAACTAGGAAATGACAACAAAAATAGATAAAAACGACACAGGTGAAACTGATAAAAACGTATCAAAAGAGCAGTTTGAAACCATGCCTGAAGAAGAAGTGCTGTATGAACTGGCAGATTTGTTCAAGGTTTTTGCCGACACAACACGCATCAAAATTTTGTATGCGCTAATGAATGAGGGGCTGCCAGTAAACGACATTGCCGAAGCTGTTAGTGCCACGCAAAGTGCGGTTTCGCACCAGCTTCGCATTTTGAAACAAGCGCACCTGGTTAAGTTCCAGCGCGCGGGCAAAAGCGTTGTTTATTCGCTTTCCGACAATCACGTGTACACAATTTTGGCGCAAGGCATGACACACATTTGCGAGTAAGAACTTCCAGTTCAAAGGGGCTAAAACATGTGCGATAAATGTTGCGAGCAAGACCACTGCTGCAATGACGGGAACCAAGAAACAAAAATTTTAAAACGGCGAATAATAGTTTCGTTAGTGCTTTTTGCAGTTGTATTCATTGTTGACAAAGCTCAGGTGCTGCAAGGCAACATGGAAGCGGTACCGGCAAACTGGGTGCTGTTTGCAGCATACCTTGTGCCCTACTTCATTGCAGGTTTTGATGTTTTAGCGCGCGCTGCAAAAAACATTGCAAGAGGCAAAGTATTTGACGAAAACTTCCTAATGTGCATTGCCACCATTGGCGCCTTTGCAATGATTTTATTTCCCGAGGCAGAGCCTTCAATGGCAGAGGGCTGCGCTGTAATGATTTTCTACCAAATTGGCGAGCTTTTTGAAGACTACGCTGTGGGCAAATCGCGCAAGTCAATTTCAGACATGCTGGACATTGCGCCTGATTACGCCAATGTTGAAAGCAGCGGCAGCATTAAACAGGTGCCAGCCGAAAACGTTAGCAAAGGCAGCACAATTGTTGTAAAGCCCGGCGAGCGGGTGCCACTTGACGGCGTTGTGCTTAAGGGCACAAGCCAGCTCGACACCTCAGCGCTCACAGGTGAGTCTTGCCCGCAAAGCGTGAAAGGCGGGGACGCTATTATTAGCGGCTGCGTTAACCTAAACGAGGTTTTGTACGTTAAAACAACAAAGCCGCTTAGCGAATCCACCGTCAGCAGAATTTTGCAGCTTGTTGAAAACGCCAGCGAAAAGAAAGCACGCACGGAAAGCTTCATATCACGCTTTGCCCGCTACTACACGCCCATTGTTACCATTTCAGCTGCTTGCATTGCAGTTATACCTTCGCTTTTAGGCTTTGGAACATTCAGCGACTGGCTGTTTCGTGGCCTTACGTTTTTGGTCGTAAGCTGCCCATGTGCGCTTGTAATCAGCGTGCCGCTAAGCTTCTTTTGCGGCATTGGAGCTGCAAGCAACATTGGCGTGCTTGTAAAAGGCAGCAACTACCTAGAAGCGCTTTCAAAAGTTGACACAGTTGTGTTTGACAAAACTGGCACGCTAACTTCGGGCAAGTTTGCTGTAACCAAAGTTTGCCCGTCTGGCGAAAATGTTAGTAAGGACAAACTTCTTAAACTTGCAGCACATGCAGAAAGCATGTCAAACCACCCAATTGCTAAATCTATTGTTAGCGCATATTCAGGCGAAATTGAACAGGGGTGCATAACAGGCGCAAGCGAGAAAGCAAGCAAAGGCGTTGAGGTTTATGTTGGCGGCATGCAAGTTTTAGTTGGCAATGCTGCTCACATGGGTGCGCACAACATTGCATTTGAAGCGTGCGACACATACGAAACTGCTGTTTATGTTGCAATAAACAACCAATACGCTGGCTACATTTTAGTTGCCGACACAGTTAAGCCCGATGCTGCAAGTGCAATTTCTGCGCTCAAGAAGTGCGGGGTTGCAAAAACGGTAATGCTTACGGGCGATAAGCTTGAAGTTGCAAAACACATTGCCGAAAAGCTAAAAATTCACGAGTTTAGGGCAGAGCTTTTGCCGCAAAACAAAGTTAGCGAAGTTGAAAAGCTGCTGGCACATGCAGGCAAGAACAGCAAGCTTGCATTTGTTGGCGACGGCATTAACGATGCGCCCTCGCTTATGCGTGCCGATGTTGGCATTGCCATGGGGGCAATGGGAAGCGATGCTGCAATTGAAGCAGCCGACATTGTGCTAATGGACGACTCCCCTGCCAAAATTGCTGTTTCCAAAAGGCTTGCTGTGCGCACAATGGGCATAGTGTGGCAAAACATAGTGTTTGCGCTTGGCATTAAGTTTGCAGTTTTAATTCTTGCAGCCATTGGTTTTGCAAACATGTGGCTTGCTGTTTTTGCCGACGTTGGCGTGTGTGTGCTGGCAATTTTAAACGCAATGCG
>CAYVDR010000235.1:0-2438 GCA_964450625.1 uncultured Senegalimassilia sp. | reverse complement strand
TGGCTGCATCGTCTGATGACATGAACCGCCTGCTTAACATGGTGTTTAGCCCCGATGACACAATTTTGATTGGCGGCGATGAGCCACCAACATTTAACACCGAAGGCGAAGAGATGCTAGGTGAGGCACTGCCCCCGCGCAATTACCACCGCCATTGGGAAGAGCTTGATGAAATTTTGAATGCTCCTGTTCCAGGCTTTACCATGACAGGTGAAAAAGAGGAAGAAGCATCCAACGATGCCATGCTAAACGATGGTGACGATTTGTATACCACAATTGGTGGTAGTGAAACTAGCACAAGTGAACTTGGGGCTGATGCCCTAGACGATGAAGAATTGCTGGGTGCAAACCCAAGCGATGCTTCTGGTGACACAGAGGATGAATAATTAAATAGCACCTGAATAAGGCGCACTTTTTCAGTGCGCCTTTTTTTGTGTAAGGAAGCAAAATTTATGTCAAGTAAAATTTTTATACCAAATGGTCAAGCGGCTCCACCCTCACAAATTGGCGCAACAATTGAAACGCTATGCAACACAATTAATGACAGAAAATTAAATGACAGCACGCAGGAAAGTTACACTCAAGAGCTGCTTGCAAGCGTTGATAAACCACTGAAGAAACTTGTAGAAGAGGCTTGCGAAGTTGGTCTTGCTGCTAAGGATGTTGAGTGCGAAATGCAACAAGGTAAAAGCAATGCAAAGGTAAGCAAAGCGTGCGACCATTTGCGCTACGAGGCAGGGGACGTTATGTATCACTTGCTAGTTATTCTTGCAAAGTATGGCATTAGCGCAGGCGAACTTGCAGCTGAAATGAACATGCGCATGCAAGAGTGTGAGCGGCCAGCGGGCGGCGTGCTTTTGCACAATGAATTCGTGAACAGGGGTAAATAATGGCTAGACAACTTTTTGGCACAGATGGTGTGCGCGGGCTTGCAAATACATGGCTTGACTGCAACAAAGCTTTTTTGCTAGGGCAGGCTGCCGTTAAGTTTTTAGGCAAGCAAATTGTTGTGGGCAAAGACACTCGCATTTCAGGCGACATGCTTGAAGCTGCACTTTGCGCAGGCATTACATCTGCTGGCGGCTGCGCCATGCAAGCTGGCGTGGTTCCAACGCCAGCCGTTGCGTTTATGGCAAAGAAGCCCGCGTGTGCTGGTGGCGTTGTAATTTCAGCATCGCATAACCCCCCCCAGTACAATGGCATAAAGTTTTTCGATGAATGCGGCTTTAAGCTTCCCGACTCACTTGAAAACGAAATTGAAGCGTTTGTGCTAGCAGGCGGTATGCCAGCTAATGAACTGCCAGCGGGGGACGCAGTTGGCAGCATAGTTCAAGTTGAAGGTGCGACAGAACTTTATGTCCAGCACGCAATTGACACCATTTCTGGGGAGGGCATAAACTTCGATGGCATGCACATTGCACTAGATGCAGCGCATGGGGCCGCGTATAAAACAACCCAGCAAGCACTTGAAAGCTTAGGCGCTAAGGTTAGCGTTATAAACAATACCTACACCGGCTGCGACATTAACGTAAAGTGCGGCTCCACAAACTTGGGGCAGCTTAAAAATTTGGTTGCAAGTGAGGGCTGCTGTGTTGGTATTGCGCACGATGGCGATGCTGATCGCGTAATGCTTGTTGACGCACAGGGAAACGAAATTGATGGCGATGTTATTGAAGCGGTTTGCGCGCTTGACTTACGCGCGCGCGGCAAGCTAAAAAACAACACCGTTGTTACAACTGTTATGGCAAACCTGGGCTTTGTGCGCGCTATGGAAAATGCCGGCATTAATGTTGAGCAAACAAAAGTGGGCGACCGCTACGTTTTGGAAGCTATGCGAGGCGGTGGCTTTGTGCTTGGTGGCGAGCAATCGGGGCACATGATTTTCTTGGAGCACAACAGCACAGGTGATGGCTTAATCACGGCGCTTCAATTCTTGGCAGCTTGCAAAAGAAGTGGCAAAACGCCAGGTGAAGCGGCACAAGTGGTAACAAAGTTCCCGCAAGTGCTAATAAATGTGCAAGTTAGCAACAAGCAAGCTGCAATTGAAAACAGCAAAGTGCACGCCGCTGTAAGCGAAGCGCAAGCGGCACTTGGCAAAACTGGTCGTGTTCTTTTGCGCCCTAGTGGCACCGAGCCTGTTGTGCGCGTTATGGTGGAAGCTGAAAGCGAAGAAGTTGCACAAAAGCATGCAAACAAAATTGCTAGCGTTGTTGCTGAGGCATAAGAATACATACCGGTTAGTATTCGGGGAGTAAGTATTCTGTTATTTTCTTACTTGACTTCAAAATAGTTTGCAGGTGTGATATGTTTAATGGGTTACAGTCGTTTTTCTGTGTGTCATTTAAACGTGTTGTAGCAAAGTATCTACAAGTCTTTCTATTTAGAAAGGAGTTATCATATGGTTGATAACTTATGCAAACCTCCTGTTCAGGGGGGGG
>CAYVDR010000234.1:0-2462 GCA_964450625.1 uncultured Senegalimassilia sp. | reverse complement strand
CCCCCCCGGAGCGGCTCCAAACGGACCGTTTTACCTGCGGTTTATTGACAGTGTGTCAACATTCGCCGTTTGCGTATGCGAGCCGCCGTTCGCCGAAAGCTGAGAATACTTGTATTAACGTGCAGGTACCTGGGGGTACAATTACCTGGTTGTGCGTTTTCAGGTTCGTAGCTCTGCCCGCAGCTGGCAAGAGGCCTATTCCGCTGGATTATGGGACGAACATGCGCAGCACTGCCATCGGAGACAGTCATTGGCGGCAGGGTGCATAGCTGGGCGCCACCACGCCTGCCGTTGGTGACAGTCACTACACGCACATCACAGGTGGCCCCGACTCAGTGGCCATATGATTTGCCGCCTTCTCAGCAGCCCTCTTTCGCATGCACGCAGCAACAGTCACCAATGGAAGGCCGTCGCGTTATATCGGCTCAGTTTGCGCCTATCGCACGAGGCGGTAACGCTGTTTAGGACTCCTACCCGGCTCGATCGGCTCGACCTTGCCCTCTTCCACCAGCTTCTTCACGTGGTTCGATATGGCGGTTCTCCCAAGCCCCGATTCCGCCATGAGCTCCTTAGCGCTGGCCGAGCTGTGCTTTTTCAGATAATCAATAATCGCCGAGTCGATGTTCGACTTCGAGTTCACCGCGGTTTCGCTCTTCATAACCCGGCGCTTGTCGAGCGTCAGAGAGAACGAAACGGTCGAATTCCTCGGACGCGGAGGGGTCATGAACGATTGTTTGAGTTGCTCTTCGATTTCCTGATAGCCGGTGCCGCGGTTCTCGACCACGTAACCGCCTTCGCCGAACGGGGTGGTCTCGAGGATGTTCGATAGGAACTGGTTTCTGGAAGACGAGATCCCCGACTTTCCGAGCGACTCGATGGTTACGTCGCCGTACAGACCGCCGGGATTCAGAATCTCTAGGCGATCGATATACAGGTTGACCTGTACCTGAGAACCTCTGCCTTCAGGTGAGTAGTCTCGGTGCATGAGTGCGTTTGCCACGGCTTCGCGCACAGCCGTCCGTGGATAGTCCGGCACATCCTTGCGAAACGCGCCCTCGATCACGGCGCCGGTGCGAGTGTTCTTTTCGACGGCCGCGAGCACATCCTCGATCATGGCGGGGATTGGGCCAATGATCGTCTGCGCATCCAGGAACCGACGGCCACTGCTCGTGCGCTCTGCTTTTGTAATGCCCGGAAAAGCAGTAAACGTCACATTAAGGCGGGGAAAATACTTCTGCGGGAAGCGGCCCATAGCCATGAGGCCGGCGACCGTCGGCCGCATGACTCCCTCGTCGAGTTTTGCGACATGAAGGTCTATCAAGACCTCATCGTCTGCCAGCGTGCCCAGGATCCGCGGATGGAGCTCCTTCTGCCTTCTAACGAAACCGTCCACAAGAGACGCGTCGAGATCGCCCATCAAGGCGTCGGACACCAGTTCATCGTCGTAGGTAGGCTGCTTATGTTCCTCCAATAGGCGATCGATCTCATAGCCGCTGAGCTTTCGATCACCGTCTCCGGTGCGAATATACGAGCCGTCGTACTTGCCTCGGCTCGCAATGTAGCAAGGCTTATCGCGCGGGTGCATCTCGCGAATTCGAGCGCAGAGAACCTGAGAGCCCTCGAGGGGAATTATTTCGATGTCCGGACGCACGATCGGCGACATCTTCTCGCACTCGCTGCAAAAGCTATCCTGCATTCGGCCGACATCGAAGCCCTCAACTGGCGTGAATCCGGAGCGCTCAGAAACGCCCAGGATAACGAAGCCGCCCGATCCGTTAGAAAACGCAGAAAGCGTTTCACAGAGCGTCTTGGGCAGTCCGCCCTTTGCCTCTTTGACCTCGTAGTCCTGGGTATCGCTTCCAACTTGGCGCATATACGCCATGATTTCGTTGAGCCAGTGCTGGTCCATCGGCCCTCCTCTATCGCAACTTACCGCCAAGCTTACCACTTAACTCTTCACCTACTTACCACGTGAAGAGTTAAGTGGTAAGTAGGTGGGAAGTTGGGCAGCAAGTACATGTCGGATCCGGTAATAAGTGTGCAACGCCAAACAAATCGCATGACCGCTGACTGCTTGAATTACAGACCGCTATTTACCTGCGCTTTTCACAGTTTCCAACAAACGTGCGTTCACATGTGACACAGAATCAAACGGATTGTCTGCCTGAAGGCAACTTACCACTTAACTCTTCACCTACTTACCACGTGAAGAGTTAAGTGGTAAGTAGGTGGGAAGTTGGGCAGCAAGTACATGTCGGATCCGGTAATAAGTGTGCAACGCCAAACAAATCGCATGACCGCTGACTGCTTGAATTACAGACCGCTATTTACCTGCGCTTTTCACAGTTTCCAACAAACGTGCGTTCACATGTGACACAGAATCAAACGGATTGTCTGCCTGAAGGCAACTTACCACTTAACTCTTCACCTACTTACCACGTGAAGAGTTAAGTGGTAAGTAG
>CAYVDR010000233.1:0-2466 GCA_964450625.1 uncultured Senegalimassilia sp. | reverse complement strand
CCACCTAAGTCAACTTTTGTGCATTCTTTGATGACGCAAAACATTTCTTTGCAAAAGCGGATGTTTTTACTACAATGCTTTTTGCATTTTTACTTGCCAGTGTGACGCAATGGTAGCGTAACGGTTTTGTAAACCGTCTGTTGTAGGTTCGAATCCTATCACTGGCTCCACAAATTCAGGTCAAGCCGAAAAGCTTGACCTTTTTTTATATTTCAAAGTTAGGGGGCAACTTATTGTGACTGATGCTAGAAAATTTAAAGGCTTCATTTTCGACCTTGACGGCACACTGCTTGACACCCTGCCCGACTTAATCCAAATCACGAACAAAACCCTAAAGCACTTCAGTTTTCCAACAAGAACTCACGATGAAATTTTAAGTTACGTGGGTGATGGTGCTTACAAACTAATTTACCGCGCACTTCCAGAATGTGCAAGCAAAAAAACGTGCGAAGAAACACTTGAATACTGGACAGCCCTATACCCTAAGGAAGGCCTTGAGCTAACAAGACCATACGCAGGGCTTGCACACACACTGCAACAGCTGAGGGAAAAGGGTTGCAAGCTGGGCGTACTTTCAAACAAGTACGAGCAAGGTGTTTTAGACGTTTGCAACAAGTACTTGCCTAACTACTTTGACACGCTACACGGCGAAGGTGAAGGGTTTCCCAGAAAGCCTGACCCAACAGGGTTGCTAAAAGTGCTTGATGAGCTTAACCTGCGTGCAAACGAAAGTGCCTATGTGGGTGATTCAGCAGGTGATGTGAATGTTGCTAAACGTGCAGGCTGCTTTGCAGTTGGGGCATCTTGGGGATACAACAAAGTAAGCACTCTTAAGGCTGCTGGTGCGGATGTGATAATTGACACACCAAGCGAGCTTTTACAATTTGTGTAATGAATTGTCCAGGCTGTTGTTCACATAAATTTGCAAGACTAATGGCAACAGGGGCGTGCGAATGAAATTGCTTTTACATTCCTGTTGCGCACCATGCACGTTAGAGCCCTACCGCTTGCTTAAAGAGGCAGGTCACAGCATTGTTTTGCACTATGCTAACAGCAACATTCAACCAAAAGAAGAATATGACCTGCGTCTTCACACACTAAAAGCATGGGCAGAAAATGAACGCATTGAAGTGCTTGAAGAAAGCTACGATGCAAAGCTTTGGCAAGCAAGTGCTGGCACAATTATAGCTTGTGCGAATGAACATGATGCAGCCAGCAACAGGCAAAAGCGTTGCCAAGCGTGTTACCGCTTCAGGCTTGCACAAACTGCAAAAAAAGCAAAAGAGCTAGGTTTTGATGCAATAAGCACAACACTTTCAGTTAGCCCATGGCAATACACAAGCATAATTCAACAGGAGCTTGAACGTGCAAGCTGCGTGTCGGGCGTGCAAAGCATATTCCAAGATTTTACGCCATACTACAAAAATGCAACGCTACAAAGCAGGCAACTTAAGATGTATAGGCAAAACTACTGCGGCTGCCTAATTTCGAAGCACGAAGCACAAACCGAGCGTGAGCAAAGGAAAAAAGAACGCACAGCACAAAAAGCTGCATGGCGTGCAGAACACGCCGCTGAGCTTGCAAAAGCGCAAAAGGAACTTGAGCAAAAACGAAGCGAAAAACGTGCCTACAACGAAAAACAAGCTAAAAAGCATGAAATACTGCGAAAACTTCGCTTAGAACAAAAACAAAACGAAGCTAGCAAATAAACATTGCATCGCCAAATGAAAGCATGCGGTATTTTTGCTCAATTGCATGCTTGTAAGCATTCATTATGTGCTCACGACTTGAAAACGCACTCACAAGCATTAAAAGCGTGCTTTTTGGCACGTGAAAGTTTGTGATTAGTGCGTCCACAACATGAAATGTGCTGCCTGGAAGCAAATACAGACTGGTTGACGCACGCTTGCATGGCAAAACGGACCCGCACGCATTTGTGTCATCTGCTGAAGAGCAACTACATTGCCAAGCACTCTCAAGGCTTCTAACGCTTGTTGTGCCAACAGCAATAACCCTGCCACCACGTGCCTTTGTTTCGTTGACCATGCTAGCTGTTTGCTGGCTTACGGTGTAGCACTCGGTGTGCATTTTATGCTGGACAGGATCCGCCTCGTCAACTATGCGAAACGTGTCAAGCCCAACCTCTAAATCAACCGTTGCCCACAAAACCCCTTTTGCTTTCAAGCGGCTAATGAGTTCAGGTGTGAAATGTAGCCCAGCTGTTGGCGCCGCTGCCGAGTTTTCATGCTGGCTGTACACCGTTTGATACATCTCTTCATCACCCGCATAACCCTTGATGTAGGGCGGCAGCGGCGTGTGACCAACAGCGTGTAGCGCCTCATCAAGCGAGGGCATGTTTGTTTCAAGCTTTACCACACGCTCGCCCTTATCGGCAGTTTTTGCCCAATCAACAACTTGCGCCCAAAGCACAACTTCACCGTTTTTGTTTTCGAAATCCACCACTGC
>CAYVDR010000232.1:0-2473 GCA_964450625.1 uncultured Senegalimassilia sp. | reverse complement strand
AGCGCCCTGCCCTGCTTCAATGAAAAACTTAGCTGCTTTAAGCGTTAGGTTAAAGATGCAATGTGTAAAATGCCCGTTTCATCTGGGCGGTTTGTGCAAATTGTTTTTTGTGCTATAGACATTATTTCTTGCGACTTTGAAAGCACAGCAGATGCAATTGCCTGAAAACCAAGACCTGGCAAAAGCTCCAGGGCACGGCGCGTAAAATTAGCATCGGCATTGCCCATTGCCTCGTCCATAACAGCAGTTGTAAAACGTGCGTCAAGGTTTGGTGCATCAAGCAAGTACAAAAGTGCGGCGGCATAAATAAAACTCATGAGCTCTTGGGTTTCACCACCAGAGCGCGCACCTGTGGAACTTAGAATTTTTGTAGGAGCCCCTTCAACTTCCACCCTGGCAATAAATGTTGCACGCGTGCGAGCGTCAAGCGCACTTCGCTTGCCTAAAGCAGACTTATCCAACGCGTCTTTAAAAAACTCTGTTAGCTTTGTTAGTTTCACAAATTGACTCTTGGCTGTATCAAGCTTTTCGTCCTGGTCCTTTTTGCTCCAATTTTCCAGCGCCGTGCGTTGCATGTGAACTTGACGCATAAAGTCGCCAGACGGCTCGTCAATTTTTGCTTGTATGGAAAGCTTGCCGGCCTCACGGCCAAATGGGAAGTTTTCAATTAACTTGTTTACCTTCTCGAGCTCCTCTAAAACACGCCGCTTATCTGCGGTTATGTTAAATTCAACCTCTTGAAGCAACTGCTCTAAGCTGCTAACTGCATCGGCATAATGGCGCGTTGCAGAATCTTTAATTGCCGCACGCTTAATGCGCGCAAGTTCTTCATTAAACGTTGCAAGCTCGCTTACATCCGCAGCAAAACGGTCATCCATTGCGGCAAAGCGCTCAATGTATTCTGTCATGTGCTCTTCAGTTTTTTTCTTTTCACTCACAAGTTCACCAGAAAGCTCATTGATTTTTTTATTGCACTCACCAACTGCTTTTCGTGTCAGCTTTTCAAGAACCTCAGCAGGGGTTTTCCCAAAGCCAGACCGAATGCCCAAATACACTAGCGCACGTTCTTCAAAACTGTTGGAGACATCAATTATTGACTTTAGTGCAGCGCCAATAACATCATCTGCCATTTCTGGAACGTGCAAGTTTTCAGGTGCGCTTGGCCAAGCATTAGCCGCTTCAATGTGAGACACAACAACATCTTTGTTTGCTTTTACTGTGGCGCATTTCGCTTGCGCATTTTTACACGAATCCCACGCTGCTTTAACGGCTTCGTGCTGCTGCTTTAAGCCTTTTTGTTCCCTTGCTTCAACATATGCGTTTTCTGCATTTACACAGGCAGTTTCAGCGTTTTTAACATCCACGTTTTCCCATGTTGTTGCCTTCATGCGCATTAGCAAATTGTTTTCAAGGCGAAACGCCTCTGTGTCAGCTTCAATTTGCGCGCGCTGCTTTTGCGCTGCTTCTAGAACTTCACTTGCATGTGACACCTCGCGCTCAAGCTGCTTTATAAACGCAGCATCGGCAAAGCCTATTATTTGCTTTGTGCCTTTTGTGCCATACCTACCACGGTTGCCGTCCTTTATTTGACCATCTGCCTGCACCTGGCGCATTTCGTCTTCGTCGTCAATGCGGCTAACAAGTTTTGCATCGTTTGCTTTAGCTGCGCAAATGTTTAGTGCAGCAGCGCCTAAAGCCGATTTGCTGTCGCATTTTAAGTTAGCAGAAAGCATGCCAGCTGCTTTTGTGGCTTGCACGTTTGTGTCTACAAAAACCCAGTTGCGGGGGTGAATTTTTGTGCGATCAAGCGTGCTTACACGGCACGCAAACCCACTTTTATGCTTTTTATCAATTAGAATTTTGCGCGCCACACCACTCAATGCAGAGTTCATGGCCAGCCTCCACTGCTCGCTTCCTTGACATAAATCAACAATTTCTGCCAGGTAGGGCATTTCCCTTGAACTTAAACCCACTGCACTTGCCAGCGTGTCGCGGTCCTGCCGCATTTCCACGGGAAGCCTAGTGCCCGAGCGTTTTGCCTCACTAAGTGCAACTTGCGAATTTTTCAAAGCCGCCTTGGCTTTTGACACGTTTACAGTTGCATCCTCGGAAGCAGCCTTAAGGTTGGCCATGGTTTCAGTTTCATTGGCATGCTTTTTGTTCAAATCATCAAAAACTTTAGCCCATTTTTTTGCATTGCTTGGGAATTTAATTTTTGCAGCCTTGAAATAAGAAGTGATGTCTTTGTACGCTGCTTTTATGCTTGTTAGTGCCTTTTTTGTTTCATTGTAAATTGCTTCTAGCCTGCGAAGTTTTTCAGCACCTGGGCTTTGGTTAAGCTCGGCTTGCATTTCATTTGCGCGCGAAAACAATTCGTCGTACGTTGCCTGCGCAAGTTCAACTTTTCGCTCAAGCACTGGCAGTTGCTGGTTCCAAAATTCTTTAGCTTGCAAAACATCTGCTGTTGCAATTT
>CAYVDR010000231.1:0-2476 GCA_964450625.1 uncultured Senegalimassilia sp. | reverse complement strand
TAAGCCAAATTCGTTTAATTTTACATATGGAAGTGCTACTGATGATTGCAGTTGTTGATTATAAAAAAGGTAATTTATTATCTGTTGAACGAGGTTTGTGTGAGGCTGGCGCAAATGCTTGCATTACTGCGAATCCCGCTAAGATTGCGCGAGCAAATGCCATTGTGCTTCCAGGCGTTGGTGCATTTTCAAGTGCTATTGAAACTATGAGAAAACTTGGTCAAGCGGATGTTATAAAACAATCTATTAATCGCGGTGTGCCATTCTTAGGCATATGCCTAGGCTTACATTTATTATTCGACAGTGGTACGGAGGGCAGCTTGTCGTGCGAGTGCAGCGGTTGCAGTAAACCTTCAAATGGGTTAGGTATTTTAGATGGTTGTGTGTGTAGGATGCCAAAAAAAGACACGCAAGGTAAATTTCATAAAGTTCCACATGTTGGGTGGAATGTTGTACACCAAACGAACGACAGCGTAGGTAGAGGTTCCCAATTATTTGAAGGCATTAAGCAAGATACCTTTTTTTATTTTACCCACTCCTACATTGTTCCAGAAAACAAATATACCATTGCAACAACCACGCATAGCACAACTTTTCCCTGTGCAATTCAAAAGGGTAATTGCTTTGCGGTTCAGTTTCACCCTGAAAAAAGTTCTGATGCTGGAAATAAATTGCTTCGCAATTTTGTTGATGTTGTAAAGGGTGTGTCAAGCATCAAATGAAAATTTGGTCTAAGCGTTGTTTTTAAATTTGCTCAATCACTCAACCAACACCTCGCACTCTTTGCCACTAAACGCAATGCCCATTTTAAAGATTTGCTTTAGGTGCTTGCGCCTGAATGCTGCTGCGTAGTTTTTGTTGTTGATTTGCTCTATTGCTTGTGTGCAAGCTTTGGGCAAGTCGTCAGGATCTTTTGCGTACTTAAGCTCTATTACAATGCCAACGCTGCCATCACTTCGCTCAAGCACAATGTCGCACCTGCCGCTTCCACTTTCACGGTTAGATGTTAAGTACCAATTGTTGCAAGTGCTAAGCAAAGCTAACAAAAAGCCATGGTAGAAGTTTTCATGGGCATCAAAGTAACTTACTGTTGTTAACAGCCTCTCTTCTAGCAAACGTTTAATCTCAGCTGCATTGCCTGTAACAAATGCCTCAAACAGTGCTTCAAGTTGCTTGCGGTTTTCTTTGGCTTCGGCATTTAAGCGTTCACTAAACCAGCCTAAAACTTGTTTTTTGTAAATTGTTGTAATTTCATAATTAGGAATGCGCAACTCAAACATGTCCCCACTTGGAGGCTTTGTTGTTGTTAAATAGCCTGTCATGTAAAGCAGGCTCCACAGGTTGTTTATGCTGTCTTCGATTTCTCTGTAGGTTATGTTTACGTTTAGTTCTTTTTGAATTGTGCCACCGTTTATTAAACTTTCAATGTCGCCTTTAACAACATCTGAATCACTTTTCTTAATTAGTCTGCGCACAATGTCATTGCCAGAAGTGTTTACCCAGTAGGCTGTTGGTTGCGCGGTAGGGCAGCTGCGTAGAGTTTGGCAAAAATTTATAACATCCCAAGGGCAATAAATTTCTTGGTTGCCAAAATGGTAGCCGTCATACCACTCCTTGGCATCCTTCATGCGGTTTGAAACACCATAGTACTCAAACATTTCACGCACTTCGCCTTCTGTAAAACCAAAGCATTCTGTATACTCTAAATCTGAGATTCCACAAACCCTAAAGTTATTAAGCCCCGTAAACACGCTTTCTTTTGAAACTCGCAAGCAACCTGTTAAAACTGCAAGCTGTAAGCTACTGTTTGTTTTCAACGCTGAGCCAAACATAGCACGAATGAGGTCTATCATTTTGTCGTAGTAGCCGTTTATGTATGCTTTATCCAAGGGAACATCGTATTCATCTATGAGTATGATTGTTTTTTGACCATGATGTTTTTCTAGAAAGTAGCTAAGGGTATAAATAGCGTCTCTTATGTCGTCTTTGCTTGCACTTTTGGTCTTAAACTGTCCAATCAATTCTTTCTCGTTATCGTCCAGTGCATCACTCGTTTGCAAATAGCTCAAACGCTTTGCTTCCCTTTGGATTTCGCTAAGAAGGTCAGCATAAGCCGTTTCAAAATTTTCACCATTCACCTTTTTCAGTGACAATGAAATAACTGGATACTTCCCCATATACTGCTCACACAGGTCTTTACGCTGCATAATTTCAAGCCCATCGAACAGGTTTGGGTCGCTGCCAATTTCAAAGAAGTGTTTAAGCATGCTTATGTTAAGCGATTTGCCAAAGCGGCGTGGGCGGGTGAACAGAGTAACTTGCGCCCAGTTGTCAAACATCTGCTCGATTAAGCTTGTTTTATCAACGTAGTAAAGGTTTTCTTGCCTAACTCTTTCAAAATCGTCTGTGCCAATGGGAAGCCTTTTTTGTTTTTTGAAACTTGACTGTTTGTTTGCTGGTGTAGCCTTTGTGTCTG
>CAYVDR010000230.1:0-2481 GCA_964450625.1 uncultured Senegalimassilia sp. | reverse complement strand
TTCATAGCCAAAAACTCCAGCACGTTGTCAAGAATTGCCGAGTCCGACCCTTCACGGTTAATAATTGGCAGCACGCTTTCAAGTGCGCTGCCAAGCTGCGGGCTGTAAAGCTTTGGCTCACGTGCACGTGTCCAGGAAATGTTGCCACGCAGTGTGTTGATTTCACCATTGTGAATGATGTAGCGGTTCGGGTGCGCACGCTCCCAGCTTGGTGTTGTGTTCGTGGAATAGCGCGAGTGCACAAGTGCAAGTGACGTTTCAACAGCAGCATCGTTTAAATCGATGAAAAAGCGGCGCATTTGTGTTGCCACAAGCATGCCCTTGTAAACAATTGTGCGTGAGGACATGGAACACACATAGAAAATTTTGCCACTGAGGCCAAATGTTTTGTCCGCCTGCTTTTCAATTGTGCGGCGTGCAACGTAAAGTTTGCGTTCAAATTCAATGCCCGCTGCAACATTTTGCGGGCGGCGCACAAATGCTTGGAAAATTGTTGGCATGCAGTCCTTTGCAGTTTGCCCCAAATCGTGCGCATCAACTGGTACTTCGCGCCAAAACATAAGCTCAAGCCCACATTGTGTGCAGCCTGCCTCAAACGTTTGCTTTGCGCATTCAACACCAGTTTCGTCGTCGTGCGGGAAAAACAACATTGCCACACCATAGTCACCTTCGGCAGGCAAAATTTGGCCTTCCTTCTGCGCTTCCTTGCGAAAGAAGCGGTGAGGCACCTGAAACAAAACACCAGCACCGTCGCCAGTGTTGCGCTCAAGCCCGCAGCCGCCACGGTGCTCCAAGTTCACAAGCACCGAAAGCGCATCGTCTAGCATTGCGTGGCTGCGCTGGCCTTTTAAGTGTGCAAGCGCACCAATGCCACAAGCATCGTGTTCGTATTCGGGGCGGTATAAACCGCGCGAAGCGTTAGAATTTTCCATATGCTGTCCTTTAGGTAATTTGGTTTTGTGTAATTTTTTGCGTCTTAAAGCAACATTTTATAGTTAAGTTCGCTGTTTTCAAAATGTGGTAACACTAACATGACAATGCTGTAACATGCACGAAACAGTTTAAGCAAAAAGGTAGTATAAAAAAGTTTTAGGACAGTGTTATGCAGTCAATTAAAACAGCCCATATGGTGCTTACACTAATAATAGCGCCAGTAAGCGGCACAAGCCCCTTCACTGCTTACCATGCAAGGGCCAACTGGGTTTTCAGGCGTACAAACCTTGCGGAAAAGCGGGCACTTATCAGGTGTTATGCGAGCTTGCAGCACACTGCCACACTTGCAGCCAGCATGGTCTTTTGTTGGTTCCACCTGTGGGTTAAAGCGCTTGCATGCATCAAACTGGGCATATTGTTCACGAATTTTATAACCGCTACCTTCAATTGCGCCAAGCCCGCGCCATGTTGATGTGCAAGTTTCAAAAACATCATCAATTGCACTAAGCGCAACAGTATTACCTGTAGGCATAACAGCGCGTGAGTAAGCAATCTCAATTTTGGCACTGCCACTTTTAAGCTGCTTGCAAAGCATTGCGATGCCTTGCAAAATGTCTACTGGCTCAAAACCTGTAATAACGCCTGGTATGCCATACTTTTGCGCCAAAAACTCAAACGGACGTGTGCCGGTAATTGTGCCAACATGCCCTGGCAAAATTAAAGCGTTAACTTTAAGTGCAGGGTCTGCCACAAGCACTTCTAGTGCACCTGGCATGTTTTTGTGCGCAGCAAAAACCGTAAAGTTGCCAAGCTTTTCTGCTGCTGCACGCTTAATGGCCATAGCCACCAAAGGCGTTGTTGTTTCAAAGCCAACACCCACAAACACAACTTGTTGTGTGGGGTTTTCACGTGCGAGCGTTAGCGCATCAAGCGGCGAATAGCACACCTCAACGCGCTGCCCGGCTGCTTTTTCGCGCATAAGGCTTGATGTTGAGCCTGGCACGCGAAGCATGTCGCCAAATGTTGCAATTGTAACTTCCGGATTTTTGGCAAGAGCAATGGCTGTGTCAATGTCTTTGTTAGAGGTAACGCAAACGGGGCACCCAGGTCCCGTTAAAAGCTGCAAACCCTCTGGCATGAGCGAGCGAATGCCGGCGCGTGCAATTGACACCGTGTGTGTGCCACAAACTTCCATCAACGCAGCCCCGCCCTTAGGCGCAATCTCATTGATTGTTTCAATTAATGTACGGGCAAGTTTGGCATCCTTAAAACTAGAAAGTTCTGCTTGCATAGAACTTGAAGTTGCAGAGTTTGCCTTATTTTCAACATTTGATTTTGACATATATAACCCCTACGTATAGTGAAGTGTACCCTTAACCAGCGAAGTTGTTGCAGTTGCTATTTACTTGCAACTGCGCTAGCACCCTCTGAAGTTGAAGTTGCTTGGGGCTGTGGCACATCACTGCCCACCAAACTTGGGAACTCGCGAATAAGCTGCAAGGTTTCCTGCGCCTGCGCCTCATCAATAACTTCAATAGCAAACCCAGC
>CAYVDR010000229.1:0-2548 GCA_964450625.1 uncultured Senegalimassilia sp. | reverse complement strand
CTTGAAAAATGGTCTGCAAGTTAGGAGCTGTTAATATGGTTGGGTTTAAATTAATTAAAGTTAATAACACAACTGCAATTTATGATTACTACCCAGAAAACAAGGAAGCTGACAAGGGCACCATTTCATATAATAGAAAAGATGGGGAAATACAATTTATAGAGCGTTCAAAAAAAGATTCACGTTCTGTATACGCATGGCACTTAAGAAATCAACTTGATGAATTCAATGAAACAGGAAATTTTGAAAAAACTGGCTATGTTGCTTGGTACTAACAGTAAGAACAACGCGCCAGTGGCAGAAATTAGACCTCTTAAAGCTGTTCAGCCAATTCCGTTTGAACAGCTGCCGGCTTCAACAAAAGATGCTGTTTTGGAAGGCGAAAAAGCTGTTGCTACTGGTGATTACAGTAACTTTAGACCAGTAGAAATTGTTTTCCGTGAACTTAGCAAAGCAAGTTTTGATTCACATGATAAAACACCAGGAAAAGTTAAGGATGTAAGGTAGCCGCTGCAAGTTTTCCGCAAGCATTTGGCAAGGTGTAATGAATACACTTTGCCAAATGAAAACTTTAAGAGAATTGTGTCATAGATTACTAGGTGCTTTTCACGACATAAAGCACTGCGCCTCAAAGCAGATTGCCAGGCTGGTTCAGCATGTCTTATTTGGGTACTCACATAGAAGCTTGCATCACTGGCAAGCATGCAATTCCAGTCAAAAGAACACATTTAAAATTTCTCATAACACTAGATACAAAGTAAACTATGGTATTGTAAATTCAAAACAATACAGGGCTAACATAAGAAAAATTTTTGGTTCTAAAGCTGCAAGTTCTGCATTTACTGTTATTCAAAATATGCTAAGACACAGGGGAAATAGTAACGGGGAGGATTTGTATGCTATTGACTTAAACACTGGTCAAGTTATTTCAAGCGTTGTTACATCTAACATTGCAAGCACAGTGAAGCCGAATAAAAAATTCCTGAAGAAAATTGATAGAGCAATTGCAAGCGGAAGCAAAATAGTTACACTTCATAATCACCCAGCAAGCACTCATCCAAGTTTAAGTGACCTGCAAGCAATTAAAACTAATGGTAGTAAATTTGGGGTTATAGCCTGCCATGATGGAAGTTTTTACACATATCGCATTGTTTCAGGTGGGCAAGTTGGTTACAATATCAACAATGCTAAAGGCTACGAGCGAGTTAACAGTTTATGGCTGCAAAAAGGTGAAAGCAGCTTGTTTAAAGCAATAGAAGAAAGGTATGGTGTCAAAATTGAGCATATTACTTAAAGTGGACGAGCAGATATCTCACCTTTATGATGGAAGGGACGAATATGATCCAAGTCCCCTTGCTGAAGCTTTGAAACAGCTGTCTGCTGAAGAACGTAAGCAGTGGTATGTAGAAGCTGAATATCTCGACAAGATTACACCAACACTTGGCGATGTGTCCGACAATTTGGAGGCAGCAAGACCGCTACTTATCAAAAAGTTTGGGTAGTTCAAGAACTTGAAGCATGGTCGCAAAGTTAGGGGTGCAAAATGGTTGGATACAAAAAAATTAAGCTTAACGATAAGTCAGCAATTTACGACTATTACCCAGAAAATAATAGAAACACCAAGGGTACAGTGCTCTATCATAGAAAAAATGGTGACATGCAAATAATTAAACGCTCCGATAATGATTCACGCTCTGTTTACGCTTGGCATTTGAGAGATAGACTTGATGAGTTTAACAAAACAGGTAACTTCCGTGAAACAGGCTATGTTGCTTGGTACTAATGGTAAAAGTTAATTATATGAATTAATGCTTAAGGTTGTTGTGTTGTAGGTTTAGGTTTACTTAAACAATTCCGAGCGGGTTCCTGTTCGGTTTAGCATTAGCACCAAAACGTTGTTCTTTATTTCATAAATCAACAACCAATCTGGTTCAATGTGGCATTCTCGGGTTTTGTTATACTTCCCCGAAAGCGAGTGGTCTTTAAAAGATTCATCAAGCGTTTTACCCGACGCAAGCATGTCAACAATTTCAAATAATTTGTCTAAATTTCTGTTTTGTCTTTTAGCCTTCTTTGAATCCCGTTTAAATTGGGCGGTGAATTTTACTGTGTATTTCATACTTCAAGCGCTGCTTTTAGATCTTTGATGTTTGAATAACCTGGTGTGTTTGTATCTTGTGCCAGGCGCCTGCCTTCCTCAATTGCAGCAATTGTTGTTGAATTGGGCTCATTTAGCTTTAACTCGAAAGGAATTCCGCCCTGGCGTATTGTAGTGCGCAGAAACATGCCAATTGCAGTTGTCATGTTTATGCCTAACTCTGAAAATATGGCTTCTGCTTGGTCTTTAATGCTTTTGTTTACTCTTATGTTTAAGTTTGTAGTGTTCATGTGTGCCTCCTTTAATATGATGAAATAATATGCATTTATTCGTGCAATGTCAACACAACAAACGAAAAACAGCTAACTAATTGCTAAGCCCTCTGCAAGCTTTCCGCAAGCATTTGGCAAGGTGCAATGAATACACTTTGCCAAATGAAAACTTTAAGGG
>CAYVDR010000228.1:1484-2561 GCA_964450625.1 uncultured Senegalimassilia sp. | reverse complement strand
CCTGGGTTTTAAGTGCGCTTTCCAAATCGCCTGGAATTGCCCCTGTGCCACCAATGATGTATGCTTGTGTGGCGCCTAAGTCTTTTACAGTTTGTGCAGTAACGGAAGAAAGTTCATTCCTGCTTGTGAGCAGAATTGGGGCGTCAAGCGCACCTGCCAAGCCTGTGGCAGACATTGCATCTGCAAAATCATCGTCGCGAGCAATTACAACCCAGCCTGAACTTACACCTTCTGGGAATGCCTCTTTTGCAATGGCGGCAGCTGTTTCTGCTGAATCATAGCCTGCAAGGCGGGTAACTTTTTCTGTCTCGTCAGGCTCATCTGGCTCATCTGGCTCACTGGGCTTGTCTGGTTGTGCAACAATTTCAAACGTATACTCTTTAGAACCTGTGTAGTTTCCCGCACCAGCAACAGTAATCGTGGCCTTGCCAACATTGGTATTGTTCGCATACGTTACCGTATAGTCAGTGTTTAGAGCGTAGCCTTCAGCTGCAACCGCTGGCGTTATGGCGCTGCCTGTGTATGTGACGTCTTTTGTATCCACCGTAAACTTAGTGAAATCAAGCTCGCACCGCTCAATTTGGAAGTTGTAAGTTTTTAAGCCCGTATGCGTGCCAATGCCAGTAATGGTTATTGTTGCTGTTCCAGCGTTTATGTTGTTTGCGTACTCAACTTTGTAATCGCTGCCCTCTTCGTATGTGGCACTGCTGACCCTGCCAACAACAGGGTTGCCGCTGTATTTAGCTGCGGAAGTGTCAACCGTAAACATAGCAAAATCAAGCTCTTCCGATGTTTTTGTGTATGTGTCAGCTGTTTTGCTTGGAATTTCGCTTTCTGTAAATTCTTGGTTCGCTGAATTAACCCACTTGCCTGCAGGCAATGTACATAATGCAGCCGATGTTGACCCCTCAAACGCAAAACTTGCACCCAGCTGCACTTTCTTAAGGCCGCTGCAACCTTCAAACAAAGAAGCCATGTTTGTTGCTTTAAGCGTGCTCATGCTGGATAAATCTAGGGTTTCAACAGATGCGCAGCCTTTAAACATTCTTGCCACAGAAGCTGCATTTGCCGTGCTAA
>CAYVDR010000228.1:0-1384 GCA_964450625.1 uncultured Senegalimassilia sp. | reverse complement strand
TTGTAGAACATGGCGAACATGCTTGTTGCGTTTTGCGTGTCAAGCCCAGCTAAATCAACGGTTTTAAGGTTTGTGCAGCCATAAAACATTCGCTCAGCCGTTTGTGCGCTAACTGTTGCAGCAATTTTGACGGATGTAATTTTGCTCGCATAGCTGTACCATGGTGCATAATTGCCCGACCAGTCTTCCAGTGTGCCAGACGTGCCTTCGGTTGGCTTAATTGTTAGCGCGCCAGATGCGTCTATCATCCACTGACATGTGTTTGATGTTTGCCAATCAACTATGTTGCCGCTTTCAGAGACCGCAACGGTTTTAGCTGTTGCAGGCTTATTTTTGGCTGCATTTGTGCTTAGGGCAGGAAGCGTCTTTTTAAAAGCATTTGCAGATATTGTTGCATTAGTGCCTGTTAAAGCATTTGTTCCATTTACAGAAGAAGGTGAAATTACGCTTTTAAAGCACTGAGCAATTGCTTTGTGGCCCTGCGCATTCGGGTGGAAATCAAGTTGCAAGGAAAAAAGGTTTTGGTCGCTGGCATAGCAATAGGTTGAGGTGTTGCCTTTGAATGCTGTGTAAACGTCGGCAACTGTATACTGACCAACTTCGGAATTTTCTAAAACTTTATCGCGAAGAAGTTCGGTGCAATACGCAAAATAACCAGTAAAAGAACTGATGGTGGTGAAGTGCTCATATGGGTTGTACTGAGTTGCAAAGTAAATTTTAACATTTGGGTTTACATCTTTAATGTAGCTTGTAATTTGGTTTAAGTTGGAAATGAAAGCAGAAACCGCTGCGCTGAATTCATATGACTGGTCAATTTTTGTTATGGCACTGCTAAGTGCCACTACAACGCTCATAAAACGTGTGTCGCTTGAATTAGTTAACACATCGCTAACCTCATCTGCGGTAATATGCGTTGTGGACGAATTGTTGTACACCTCAGCAGTTTTTGAATACAGCACTGCCATTAAATCGTTGCCACCGCAAGTTAGCGTAATTATGCTGGCTTTCTGAATTGAAGCGTCCAACGAACCTGTGTTTAGCTGTTCCAAAACACCTGGTGCTTCATTGCCAACAACGGATTCATTTATGGCTTCATAACCAAGCTCGCCTGCCAAAATGTTAACGAAGCATTCTTCGCCTAGGTTGCCGCCGCCTGGGGTGTAGCCATAAGTGATGCTGTCGCCAAGTGCTAAATACACTGGATTTTCATCTGAACCTTCATTCGCAAAAGCGAAAGACGCACTAAACCAAATTGCTACCGTAACAGCAATTACACAGCTAAAACAAAAACTTAGAACCTTTTTCATTGCAAGCCTCTTTTCCAAACATAAAGCAACTTGTTAAACAATTAGCTATTTTACACGAAAGGGAAAATTTCTAAACT
>CAYVDR010000227.1:0-2561 GCA_964450625.1 uncultured Senegalimassilia sp. | reverse complement strand
CAAAGAACAAATTTGCAGCATATTTAAGCATTTCATTTAAATTTCAAGTTGCGTTATTTACCTGTAATGGTTGTTAAACAAATCAAGAAAATGGCATGTTATTTACTATTGCTGCTTAGGCTTTTGCATGTCCTTTATGCCCTTAGCCTTACTTGCTAAATAATACAGGTTTATTCTTCAGCAGCTACCTTGTTTTTGATGGCATCAACAATTACGTCAAGCTTATCTCCAACGTCATATTCCTCAACCTTGCCTGCGTCGCACGCACTTGCAAACGCTGGGTCAATTGGAAGTGTTGCATAAGCACCAATCTTGTAGCGCTCAGCAACAGTTTTGCCTTGTGGAGTGCCAAAAATGTAGTGCTTTTTGTTGCAGTTGTCACACTCAAAGTAAGCCATGTTTTCAACAAGGCCTAAAACGTCAACGTTCATGTCGTGTGCTAGGTTGACAGCCTTGCCAACAATCATTGCCACAAGTTCTTGTGGGGCTGACACAGTGATTATGCCGTCAACCGGCAGCGATTGGAACACTGTTAGCAACACGTCGGATGTTCCTGGAGGCATATCAACAAACAAGTAGTCAACATCCCCCCAGTTTGTTTCGTTCCAAAATTGCCTAATGGCATTAGACACAACAGGCCCACGCCAAGCAACAGGTAAGTCGCCTTTTGGAAGCATTAAGTTTGTGGACATGACTTTAATTCCACTTGGAGTTTGCGCTGGAATAATGCCATCGCTGTCGGCTGTTAGTGGGTTTGTGATGCCAAATGTTTTTGGGATGGAAGGCCCTGTTATGTCGGCATCCAAAATGCCCACTTTAAAACCTGCCTTGTTCATTTTACTTGCTAGCAAGCTTGTTACAAGCGATTTACCAACGCCGCCTTTGCCAGACACAACGCCAATAACATGCTTTATGTTGCTGTTCTTGTTTGTTTCAAGTTTCGATGGTGCGCCACCGCTACCTTCGTCACGTTCACCACAACCAGCAACACCACAGCTTCCGCAATCATGCGTGCATTCTTCTTCAGCCATAATAATTCCCCTTTTCTAATAGTTTATTTTCTTAAAATAAGTTTGACTTGCTAAACAAATTTGAATTCTAGCACATTTGTGCAAGCGTACAGCATTTTTAATTCTTGCCTATGATATTATTACACCATTGCATTTAGTAAAGAATAATTCTGGTGGCAAGAACAGCACATTTATGACAAATAATAACGCACACAATAAAAAACAAAACGCATTAAACAATGCGCAGGAAAGTGCTGACGAAAACCAAAATGCTTTACTAAATGATGAGGCAATTGAACTCGATTTTGAAGAGCCCAAGGAAGCTTTTTTTGACCGCTTAATGAAATCTTACGAGCTAAGTACCATTGGCAAATGTGGGCTTAATTGGCCTGATAGAGTTAAACGTTATCGCAGTGAACACCCTATTGAACTTGGCTCGGTTCCAATACCGAAAGATTTACCTGACTTTTTGGATGAAGACATTGATTTAGATGTTGCTTTTTCTCAAGCAATGGACACGCTAATGCCTATTGGTACAACAACTGAAGGCGACAATATTTTATGCAAAAAAGCAAGGAAGGGTACTAAGAAAGCAAAGCAAGCTCTTACAGCCATGGGTGGGCCAACAACGCTTGCTCTTTGGCAGGAAAGCCCCATTTGCATAACACTAACAAAAGAAGCTTTTGATTATGCGAAGCATCGCTTAATGCCTTCTAACATGAAAATCGAAGAAATAATGTGCATGTTTTCAGGGCATTGTTTCTGCTTTGACATGCAAAACTCAAGCATTCCCTCGCCAGTTGAAGGGCTTGAAATTGTTGGCATGATTGTTCGTTTAACAATAATGTCGCTTTGCCCAACGCTGGTTTACGACCTTTTGCTTGAGGGGTCTAACAAATTTGATGTGCTCACAATTCCGCTTTATTACACGCCCGATTCAATGAGTGCCGCACAAAGCAAGCGCATGGACGTTTTAGATGCTACACCGCTTGACAACCCTCCAAACCCTACTGCATATGACTGGATTAACATTAAGGCTTGGGAAAACACAGCCCCTATGCTCGATAAAATACTTGCAAACTTTGCTGCACAAAATTTTGAAGAACACGAGGTAGAAACCTCTTCAAAGCCTAGTTTTGTGTTTTTTGCTCCTGGCGAATTTGAAAGGTTGGTTGAAGAAGCCAAGCAGCGCAAAATCGAAGAAAAGCAGCAAGCAATAAATGAGGCTGCAAGAAAAAAGTATGCAAAGCAGAAGGCTGAAAAAGAAAAGCAGGAAAAGGAATTGCAGCTAAAACGCCAACGCGAAGAACAGCGCAAGCGAGACATTGCAAACCTCGACAACATTAAAGCAAGTTTAGCTAGTGCACAAAGCGAATCCGAGCAACTTCAAGCACAAGTTGCAGAGCTTGAGGAAAACCTTGAGGAGCTTAAGCTTGCCTACATTGCCCAAGGTGCACAGCTTTCAAAAGAACAAGAGCAAGTGGGTTTACTGGAAGGTAAAATTTCTTCCATGCAGCACAGCACTAAAAGTGCCGAGGATGCCGCACAGCG
>CAYVDR010000226.1:0-2624 GCA_964450625.1 uncultured Senegalimassilia sp. | reverse complement strand
GGTCATGAAGTGCTTAAATGGGAAATTGTTAAGCAAGATTTAGTTGAAAAATTTGGCGAAGGCATCTTGGATGAATTCGGGCAAGTTCACCGCAAAAAACTTGCAGGCGTGGCTTTTGAAAACGAAGATGCAACACACGCCCTTAACAGTGCAACACTGCCACGCATTGAGCAAGCGTTCATTGAAAAGCTTGACGAGCTTGAACGTGCAGGCAACAGGGCAGTTATTGTTGAATACTCAGTCTTTAAAAACCGCGATGTTTCAATGGGCAACAGTGTGGATGTTGTTATTGCAGTTTTGGCAAACGTGCACACACGCATTGAACGTGCAGTAAACGCAGGGTTTGACAAAGCCGATGTTAAACGGCGCTTAGAACAGCAAATTTCTGATGAGCAGCGCATTGCGGGTGCCGATGTTGTATTTGACAACAACGGCACGCTTGATGAACTTAAAACTAACGTTCTAAACTGGTGGCAGACGTATTCCAAAAACCTTTAATAATTCATTGAACTGCCACTTTAGTGCGCATGTCAACCCATTTACAAAACATTGAAGGCGCTAAAATGCAGGGCAAGCTGCCCGAGGTGCGCCTGTCTAACACACCTTTTAAAGTTGTAAGCCCATACGAACCTGCAGGTGACCAGCCAAAAGCAATTGAGCAGCTAAAACGTGGCATTGAGCAGGGCATGCGCTACCAAAACTTGCTTGGCGTTACCGGCAGCGGCAAAACGTTCACAATGGCAAAAACCATTGAAGCTGTGCAAAAGCCCACGCTTGTTATGGCGCCAAACAAAACGCTTGCAGCCCAGCTTGCAGCCGAACTTAAGGAATTCTTCCCGCACAATGCAGTTGTTTACTTTGTGTCCTACTACGACTACTACCAACCCGAGGCTTATGTGCCAAGCTCCGACACGTTCATTGAAAAAGATGCGTCCATTAACGAGGAAGTTGAAAAGCTGCGCCACGCTGCAACAAGTGCGCTTCTTTCGCGCCGTGACATAATTGTAGTTGCATCTGTAAGCTGCATTTACGGCATTGGCAGCCCAGCCGATTACGCAGGCATGGCGGTGTTTTTAGACAAGCAAAAAGAGCTTTGCCGAGACACATTAATTCACAACCTAATTGACATCCAATACGACCGCAACGACTACGAGCTTAAGCGTGGCACGTTTCGTGTGCGTGGCGAAAACGTTGACATTTTCCCGCCTTACGCCGACAACCCCATTCACGTGGAATTTTTTGGCGATGAGATTGATGAAATTGCAGAAGTAGATGGTGTTACAAGCAAAACGCTGCAAACGTTTGAAGCTCTGCCAATTTGGCCTGCTTCGCACTATGTTACAGCACGCCCAAAAGTGCAACATGCAATTGAAACCATCCAGGACGAATTGAGAGAGCGCTTGCAAGAATTTAAAGCAGAGGGCAAGCTTTTAGAAGCACAGCGCTTGGAGATGCGTGTAAGCTACGACATTGAAATGCTTGAGACCGTTGGGTTTTGCTCGGGCGTTGAAAACTACTCACGACACATGGACGGTCGTGCCCCAGGTGAGCCGCCTTACACGCTAATCGACTACTTCCCAAGCGATTTTTTGTGCATCATCGACGAAAGCCACGTTACAGTGCCGCAAATTCGTGGCATGCACGAAGGCGACAGAAGCCGTAAAATCACCCTTGCTGAACACGGGTTTCGCTTGCCAAGCTGCCTTGACAACCGCCCGCTTCGCTTCGACGAATTTGAGCAGCGTGTGCCACAGTTTGTGTACGTGTCAGCCACTCCTGGCGACTATGAGCTTAAAGTAAGCCAGCAGCAGGTTGAGCAAATCATTCGCCCAACAGGGCTTTTAGACCCAGAAATTGACGTTAGGCCATCCATTAGCCAAATTGACGACATAATTGACGAAGCAAAAGCTTGCGCCAAAAAAGGTGAGCGGGTTTTAATTACAACGCTAACAAAAAAGATGGCAGAAAACCTGACCGACCACCTGCTTGACCGTGGCGTGAAAGCACGCTATATGCACAGCGACATTGGCACGCTTGAGCGTGTTGAAATTCTGCACGATTTGCGGGCGGGTGAATTCGACGTACTCGTTGGCATTAACCTTTTGCGCGAAGGGCTTGACCTGCCAGAAGTTAGCCTTGTTGCAATTCTTGATGCCGACAAGGAGGGCTTCTTGCGCAATGAGCGCAGCCTAATTCAAACAATTGGTCGCGCCGCCAGAAACGCAGGTGGGCGTGTGATTATGTACGCCGACAAAACAACGGATTCCATGGACAAAGCAATTAGCGAAACACATCGTCGCCGCAAAATTCAAATGCAATACAACAAAGACCACAACATTGTGCCTAAAACAATTAAAAAGGCAGTTGGCAGTGTTATTGGAAGCGTTACCGAGGACGCATCGGGCAAAAGCGCCAAACAAATTAATAAAGAACTTGCAGAGCTTTCACGTGAAGAGGTGTTGCGCATAATCACAACAACCGAAAATGAAATGGCAAAAGCATCTGCTGCAATGGACTTCGAAAAGGCAGCAAGCTTGCGCGACAGCGTTGTTGCAATGCGTGTGCAGCTTGACGGCTTAACCGAAGCCGATGCCCTTGCCAACTTAAAGAAGAACGCACGGCGC
>CAYVDR010000225.1:0-2633 GCA_964450625.1 uncultured Senegalimassilia sp. | reverse complement strand
TTGTTGCCATAAATTTGTAGGATAAAAAGGGGGTCAAAAGTGACTGCTGAAAATAATGAACAAAACCAAACAAGCATAAAAGAAAAATTTGGTGGCAAAGACATAAAGGTTTATGTGCTTTGCGGCGTTATTGCCACATGGGTTTTAGCCGAAGCATTCATGAGCCTTATTGGGGCTTTGTTTGGGCTGGCCTTTAACCTTCCTCTCACATTCATGGCTTCCGCTTTACTTACAGGAATAATAGGTCAAAATGGTGTTTCGCTTTTAGGCGACTATACAACTTTTGTTGGTGCGATGATAGGCTTGCTTCTTATCCTGTTTTTAGTAAAACCCTGGCGCCCTTACCTTAAGGCCTTTGGTACAAAACCGGCAGGCAACAAGCCTCACATGTTGCTTATTGGGCTTTTAGTTGGCTTCGCAATGAATGGTTTATGCATTCTAGCTGCAGTGCTAGCAGGCAGCGTCCAATTACAATTTGTGCAATTTAACATTATTGGCTTCTTGGTGTTTTTAGTGTTTATATGCATTCAGTCGTCGCTGGAAGAATTTGTATGCCGTGGCTTTGCCTACCAGCGCCTAAAGCGCACTTATAATACAGCAGTTGCCATAATTGCCTCCGCTGCAATGTTTTCGCTTGGTCACATTTTCAACCCGGGAATTTCTGCACTTGCGTTAATTGACATTTTTGCTACTGGTGTTTTGTATGCCCTTATGGTGCGCTATTTCGACAGCATTTGGCTTGCCGCAGGCGTGCACACAGGCTGGAATTTCACGCAAAACATAATTTTTGGTTTGCCAAACAGCGGTTTGCCTTCAACTTATTCTTTTTTTGGAATTGTTGGCAATACATCAAACGGCTTTGCATACGACACTGCTTTTGGGGTGGAGGGCACATACTTTGCAATTGCTGTAAACCTTATTTGCGCGCTGGCAGTTTGGCTTTGGGGCAGAAAGTACGGCAAAAAACAAGACTTCAACATTTGGAAAGGAAGCCCTCTTGAGGCTTCCCAAGCTGCAGCACTTGCTGCTGCCACGCCTGTTGCTTCTGGCGAAATTGCAGCTAATGAAGCTTCAGCCACGCCAGTTAATGACGGGGCTAAGCAACAAACTACTGCAAACAGCAACGCAGCGGTAGCTGCACCAAAACCGCGTTGGTTCTATTAAAAACTAGAAAGCAGTTGCGCGCAGGTTTGCAAGGGTTGTGCTGCGTGCCCACCAGCCTTTAGCCTTTGCGGCTTGCGCGCCATTTGTAGCTGCATTAAAGTTTTCACACAGCGCAAAAACACACGCCCCACTGCCACACATTAGCACATTATGTTTGCCAAACAATTTCTCAAGCCAGTTGCGCACTTTAGCAATGTCAGGCAAAAGCTCTTCTGAAGCGCAAGTCATGTTGTTGTAAAGTGGCACTTCACAAGCACTTTTGGCGTTGCCTACCACTTCTAGCACCTTGCTAGGTATTGTTTGTGGATTTTTGTCAAACGCTGCGTAAACATTTGCAGTTGAAAGCCCGCCTTTGGGCTTTACCAAAAGCATGCTTGTGCGAGCAGGCTCAAGCGCACGTGCAAAAACATTACCAACACCCTTGTAAGCAGCGCAGCCACCGCGCAAAAAGAAAGCAACATCAGCACCAATTTCACTTGCAACATTTTCTAGCAGTTTGCTATGCTGTTTTAAACCCAACAGCTTTGCAGCCCCAACAAGACCAGCCGCAGCATCGGTGGAGCCTCCCGCAAGCCCAGCCTGTGCAGGAATGTGCTTTTCAATGTGCACACGAATGAACGTGTTTTGGGGCAACACATTTGTGCTTGCATCTAGCAGGTGTGCAATTGCTTTGTACACAATGTTGCTTTCGGGTTTAATGTTTATGTTTGGCAAGCCCTCGTGCATGCGCATGGTTAATGTAATTGGGGCACAGTTGCCTACATCTGCATGCCCGCCTTCGCCAAATTCTTCAGCAAGCTCTGTTGTGTTGCAAAGTTTCATGTACAGCACATCGTGTAGGGCAAGGGTGTGCATTATGGTGTCTACGCTGTGGTAGCCATTGGGTTGCTTACCCTTAATGTTTAGCAACAGGTTCACCTTCGCGGGTGCTATTAGCTTTATTCCGCCAGCACCCAAAGGGTTATTCACATTATTCATAGTTTACTCACCTATGCCCACTTGAACTGAACTAGCATCCAAACTGTGATTATTCAACTTGCTCATTGTTTTTGCTTTCTCCGCCTGCTTTTAAAGAATTGCTTTAGCAACTGGCTGCATTCATCTTCTAAAACGCCACTAACAACTTCAAAGTTGTGGTTTAGCCGCACGTCAGCATTAATGTTGTACAGCGTGCCAAGTGCGCCACCTTTTGGGTCGGCTGCGCCGTACACGCATTTTGCAACCCGCGCTTGTTGCATAAGCCCGGCACACATAATGCATGGCTCTAGCGTTACATACACAGTGCATTGCGAAAGCCGCCAGTTGCCTAAGTGCCTTGCTGCCTGTTCAATTGCAAGAAATTCGGCATGCCCTGCGGGGTTGTGTTGCGTCTCGCGCATGTTGCAGGCGCTAGCTATAACTTGTGGGGGCGCAGTTTCACGCCTTGTTGCTGCATCGTGCGGGTGGTAAACCACCACAGCACCAATTGG
>CAYVDR010000224.1:0-2652 GCA_964450625.1 uncultured Senegalimassilia sp. | reverse complement strand
TACGTACAAAAAAATGATTGGTTGCCACAAACCAGTAAGTTTAGAAAGCGGAACAATGGCGGTGCCAATTAAAAACGTGTCAAAAATTGGGTGATGGTCGCTTACTGTGCCGTCCGAATTGCCAATTGGGTCATTCATAAAAGTCATGTACTCATGTAATTGACCCCATGTGTCGTTGGTGCATGTTCCTGGGTAAAGAAAAATTAGTGGTAGCAGCCAAAACAGCAAAATTATGCCACTAACCGCTAAAACTGAATGCTTGCAGCAAAAAAGCTTATCAAGCAAGTTTAACAATTTATGTTTTTTAGAATCAGCTCTGGTGCTTGCTTGAAAAAACCAGCGAGCAGCGTAAGCAAGGGAAATTAAAATTATGAATGTAACAACGGATGTAAGAATAAAGCCGAATGTAAAATTGTAATTCTCATTAGCAATGTAGTAAGACGATGCGGCAAGCACAGGTGCCAAAATTAAGCAACAAACATAGTCGCACGTACTTAAAAGCTTGCCTTTTATATGTTTTGGGTGGCTCTTCAAAGTTTAAAACCTCAAAAATATAAGAAAGCGGTACAAATGAATGTGCCGCTTTCTTTCTTACGAACATTTTTTATGTTACAAAAAACCTTAAAACAAGACTAGCCACTCCATGCAAACACTACGCCATAAGCTTTGTGACAGCGTTTGCGTATGCAACAGGGTCTTCAATTTGCACGCCAGCAACAATAAGCGCCTGGTTATACAAAATGTCGGTGTAGAGGTTAACTTTTTCATTGTCGCCTGCACTTTGCGCAGCCTTTAGCGCGTCGAAGACTTTATGCTTCGGGTTAAGCTCAAGCACACGCTGCGATTTTGCACCTGCCGAATCGGGCAGCTGTTGCATTAAGCGCTCCATTTCAAGTGACACAGGTCCTTCGGTCGTAACAGCAGAAGGCGCATCACTTAGCCTTGTTGACACAGCAACTTTTGTAACAGCATCGCCCAAATGCTCCTTCATGGCGCTAAACAGCTTCTCGTTGTCTTTCTCAACTGTTTCAGCTTGCTTCTTTTCGTCTTCAGAGGCAAGGTCAATGTCACCTGAGGCAACATTTTTAAGCTCGCGTGGGCCTGTGCCCTCAATATCCTTACCCTCGGCATCCTTTTCAGCCTCAGAACCATAATTTTGCATGGCTTGGAAGCAGAACTCGTCAACATCCTTCGTGCACAAAAGCACGTCATAGCCCTTGCCAAGAACGGTGTTAACAATAGGCAGCTTTTCCATGCGCTCGGTGCTTGTGCCAGCCGCATAGTAAATTGACTTTTGGTCTTTTGGCATGGCTTCCAAGTATTCATCGAGCGTGATTAGCTTTTTATTCTTTGCGCTGTAGAACAAAAGCAGCTCGCCAAGCTCATTTTTAAGCATGCCATAGCTTGAGTAAATGCCATATTCCAAGCAGCGCCCAAAGTTCTCAAAGAATTTCTCGTAAGCCTCGCGGTTGTTCTTAAGCATTTTCTTTAGCTCGGATGTAATTTTCTTTTCAACCTTGCGAGCAATGGCGCGAAGCTGGCTGTTGTGCTGCAGCGTTTCGCGTGAAATGTTAAGCTGTAAATCTTGGCTGTCAACAACACCAGCAACAAAGTTGTAATGTTCGGGCAGCAGCTGTTCGCACTTTTCCATGATCATAACGTTAGAGCTGTAAAGCGAAAGCCCGCGTTTGTAGTCTTTGCTGAACAGGTCGTATGGTGCTTTGCTTGGAATGAACAGCAGGGCGTCGTATGTTAGTGCACCTTCAGCCTTAATGCTAAACGTAAGCGCTGGGTCGGTGTAGTCATGGAATGTTTGCTTATAAAATTCGTTGTACTCCTCTTCCTTGACATCCTTTTTAGAGCGCTTCCAAATTGGCACCATAGAGTTAATGGTATCAATTTCTTTGTACTGCTCGTATTCTGGTTTGTAGTCGTCACCTGCATCTTCAGGTTTTGGTTTCTCGCGGCTTTTTTCCACTTCCATGCGCACAGGGTAGCGCACATAGTTACTGTAGCGCTTAATGAGTTCCTTTAAGCCGTATTCTGAAAGGAACTGGTCGTAGTTGTCGTCTTCCGAATTATCTTTCAGCGTCAAAATGATGTCCGTGCCGTTTGTTTTGCGCTCGGCACTTTCAATTGTGTAGCCATCCACGCCGTTCGATTCCCAAGCCCAAGCTTCACTTTCGCCATAGGCACGCGAGACAACGCGCACATGCTTTGCAACCATGAATGAGCTATAAAACCCAACGCCAAACTGACCAATAATGTCAACATCGTCGCCTTGCTTTTCGGCGTTTTCCTGCTTAAATGTCATGCTGTCGGAATGGGCGATTGTGCCTAAGTTTTTGTCCAGGTCGTCCTTGCTCATGCCAATGCCATTGTCAGAAACTGTGATTGTGCGTGCCTCTTCATCAAAGGCAACATCAATTGCCAGCTGGTCTTTTTCAAGCTGCACGCTTGTGTCGGTTAAGCTTTTGAAGTAGAGTTTGTCAACTGCGTCTGATGCATTAGAAATTAGTTCGCGAAGGAAGATTTCGCGGTTCGTGTAGATGGAGTTGATCATTAAGTCCAAAAGTTTTTTACTTTCGGTTTTAAATTTGCGCATATAAATGCCTGCCTTTCACTAAAAATTGCCGTTTACTTAAAGGCTGC
>CAYVDR010000223.1:0-2693 GCA_964450625.1 uncultured Senegalimassilia sp. | reverse complement strand
ACTGCGCAAGGTAGGTGTTTAGAGTTTCTTCTATTTCCCTTGTAATGTACATGGCAGGGATAATACTATTTAGCTTACGCTTTGTCAAATTTGGAGTTGTACTCCAAATTTGTCAAAATAATTGGTTATGCGTTCTAGTATGTTAAAAAATCCACCTTCTTCACCACTTCTGGATAGGAAAAAATAGGAAAGAAAAGGAAAACTAAGGAAAAAAAGGAAAAGTAAACTATAATCTTAACAGCTTGAATGCATGGGGCTAACAACCTCAAGCTATTCAAATTATTTAGCATTAGCAGTCAAACATAATGCAGGTTGAAAAGGGGAAACATGCACGCCGATAATTTTTTCTCACCGTCTTTCGGAAACCGCCCGACTTACTTGGCTGGGCGAGGTGACATCATCTCAGAATTTAAGACAGCGCTCCAGGAAAAACCAGGCTCGCGAAGCCGGTCAGTTTTATTTTTGGGGCAGAGAGGCATGGGCAAAACAGTGCTTTTATGGGAGCTTGCCGACCACGCAAAAAAACTTGGCTTTGTTGTTGCAAGCCCCACCGTTGTAACAGATGCGCTGCTTGAGCGAATTGTTGAGAAAGTTCAAGAAGACGGTGAGCGGGTACTAAAAGCAAAAAGCACACACATTGCTGGCGGCAACGTTGGTGCGCTTGGGTTTTCAATTGGTCTGCAATTTTCAAGGAAGGTTCAAGAAACAAAAAGTTCGCAGTACAAACTTACCCAACTTGCAAGGCTTTTAACATCAAAAGGCAAAGGGCTTTTAATTTTAGTTGACGAAGTGCAAGCAAATTCGCAAAGCCTGCGCCAGCTTGTAATTAGCTACCAGGAGCTAATGGGCGAAGGCTTAAATGTGGCAATTGCCCTGGCGGGGCTGCCAACTTCGGTTTCAACCGTGCTAAATGACAAAGTTTTAACATTTTTGAACAGGGCGGAGAAAACAACATTGGTCCCGCTGAAGTTTTCAGAAGTCGATGCGTACTTTGATGTTGCGTTTAAAGAAACTAATGTGGCAGTTAGTGCAAGCCAGCGCAAGCTTTTGGCAGAGCGCACACAAGGCAGCCCCTACTTAATGCAGCTAATTGGGCACAACGTTGTGAAAAACGCAACCGCCACGGTCAATGATGAATGCTTACAACATTCAATTGATGTTGCAGAAAAGGATTTTCAAAACGACGTTTGTGGCACAACCATCGCTGCGCTGTCTGGGCGTGATGTTGAGTTTTTGCAGGCAATGGTAAAAGATGCTCAAACCAGCAAACTTTCAGACATTGCGCAGCGCTTAGGAGTAAGCAGCGACTACGCTCAAAAGTACCGCAAGCGCTTAATAAACGCAGGCATAATTCAGCCTGCCAACCGCGGGTTTGTAAAGTTCTCAGTCCCGCTTTTGAAAGACTACTTAAAAAATGAAATGGAACTGGTTTAAATTAATACATTTATCCGCCATGCGAACAATAACGCAAACAAAGAATTTACGTTCACATTGTTGCTTTGGGGCTTGCCTAGTTTAATATTTCAAAACGTTTCGACATAAGTAGAATTTAAATGTAAAATTTAAAATGGTTTAGCAAAAAAACGAAGATTTCAGGAGCAAGCCATGCGACCAACTAACAATAAAATAACAAAACACGATGTGGAACAAGCTCTAAATAATTCTGCTCCAAATTACGCCATTGAACGTGTATATTTATTTGGCTCTGTTGCTCGCGAAGAAAACAACGAGAATAGTGATGTTGACTTGTGCCTCGAAACCACTGGCAACTTTTCGCTATTTGATGCAGGAGCGTTCGGCGAAGACATAAAAGCACAACTCAATTGCCCCGTTGACATCGTTACAGAAAACTCATGCAGAAGTCATGTAAAGGGCAACATGCTAAACGAACGTGTTTTGGTGTACGTTGCTTAGCTACATGCAACACTAGACGTGCCGAAGCTAAAATCTGAAATAGAAAATTTCCTCAATAGCCTGTAATGGATAGCTTACTGATTTGCCGCAAGCAACAAGCATGTAAAATTACACAATTTTAAAACTTAAACCATCAGGGCTTATAGGATTCAGAAAGCGCATGACTACAATGTAATGGCTGAGTCTTGAGAATCTAAGAAACCCAGGGCTCGCAGGACTGTAGAGCGATGCGCGAACCTCGGGTTTTGAATGTGTAGGACTATGTGCAAATTTCAGTGAGTCAAAATTTAACTTTGTGTTTTAACTCTGCATAGTGATATTAACTTCATACAGCGCTAGACTACCCAATTTAACTTGAAAGTATTGACGTGCGTTGCATTTTTCTCCTAAGCAATGATTCGTCAAGAAGAATCTTGATGCAAGCCTGCCGATTGATTCCAAGATATTCAGCCTCCCTGTCAAGTTCAGTCAGCTGTCGCAAATTAAAATCAACATTTACTTTTTTAGTCTCCTTTAAAACAAAATTGCTGATGCTTCTGCGCGACTCTTGGTCCAGATACGGCGTGATATTTTCTCCGCTGTCAAATAATGCGTCAAATTTTTCTGCGCTAATTTTTTTGCCCATATAATCTCACCTCTTCTTTTCTTGCACGTCTGACAGATATTATCCACCTCTTTTTTGCGAAAACGCCGTACGGAAATATAACTGTTAGGCAATTCAGCTCCAAAAGTAATAACAGCAAATACCTTTCGTTAATTGTGCTCCAACAAATCTAAAA
>CAYVDR010000222.1:0-2695 GCA_964450625.1 uncultured Senegalimassilia sp. | reverse complement strand
AAATAATTAGTAAAATTCTTGCAAAAGTTAACTGTAGCAAAGGATTTTAGATGACTGAAACAAAACCTGTTCGCGTACGTTTTGCACCATCCCCCACTGGCAAACTACACGTTGGCGGTGCAAGAACTGCTATCTATAACTGGGCTTTTGCCCGTGCTATGGGCGGCAAATTTATTCTGAGAATTGAAGACACCGACCCTGAGCGCTCAACTGATGAAAACACCCAAGTGATACTTCGCGCTTTAAAGTGGCTTGGGCTAAATTGGGACGAAGGTCCTGAAATTGGCGGCAGCAGCGGACCTTACTTTCAAATGCAACGCATGCAAACCTATACACAAGCACTTGAAAAGCTTAAACGTGAAAATAAAGTTTACCCCTGCTTTTGTTCCAAAGAAACTCTAGATGCAAAGCGAAAAGCTGCTGAAGCAGAGCAAGGCGGCTACAGCGGCTACGACCGCACGTGTGCAAACCTAAGCCGCGCAGAGGCTCAAAAGCGCATAGATGCAGGGGACGCCCATGTTTGGCGCTTGCGTGTGCCTGACGGCCACTCAAACATTGAATTTGATGATGCGGTTTATGGGCACATGGAATTTCCAGCTGATGTAATGGATGACATGATTGTTGTAAGAAGCGACGGCAGCCCAACATACAACTTTGCTGTTGTGTGCGACGATGCAAACATGGGCATCACACATGTAATTCGCGGCGATGACCACCTGTCTAATACCCCGCGCCAAATTCTAATTTACGAAGCACTTGAAAAAGAAATTCCAACATTTGCGCACCTGTCAATGATTCTTGGCTCAGACGGTCACAAGCTTTCAAAGCGCCACGGTGCTGCAAGTGTTGAAGAATTTAAAGAAGCAGGCTTTTTGCCAGATACCATGGTTAACTTCCTTGCTCTGTTAGGCTGGAGTCTAGATGGTGAAACAACACTGATTAGCCGTGAAGTGCTTTGCAAAGAATTTAGCCTTAACCGAATTACTAAAAAAGACGCTGTGTTTGACCTAAAAAAACTTGAATGGATGAACGGTCAATACATTCAAAACATGGGTGCAAAAGCTTGGGTTAGTGCTGCTAAACCATGGCTAATTCAGGCAGGCGCAAATGAAAATGACATAGTGGAAAACGAAGCTTGGTTTGAAAAGCTCTACCCCCTTGTAGCCGAGCGCTTAGTGCGCCTAGACGAAATCCCTAGCAAACTTGAATACAT
The DNA here is from genome assembly GCA_964450625.1 of uncultured Senegalimassilia sp. Classification (GTDB taxonomy): domain Bacteria; phylum Actinomycetota; class Coriobacteriia; order Coriobacteriales; family Eggerthellaceae; genus Senegalimassilia. The sequence goes on along the minus strand of CAYVDR010000222.1, from coordinate 1,482 downwards.
GTTTTGGGGCAGTGAAGTTAAAAAACTCGATGAAAAATCGGTTAAAAAAGTGCTGCTTAAAGAAGGTGCTCGTGCTAAAGAAGCACTTGTGAGCTGTCGTGCAATTTTAGCAGATGAAAGTCGTGAGTGGGAGTGCAAAGGCTTAGAAGCTGAATGCAGGAAACTAGGTGAAACGCTAGACATGAAGCTTAAGTTTGTGTTCCAGCCACTGCGCGTTGCAGTTTGCGGCAACATGGTGTCCCCACCGCTTTTTGAAAGCATTGAACTGTTGCCAAGGCAAGATGTTCTTTGCCGCATAGACCAAGTTGCATCTAAAGTTTTTAAAAACTAAATGCCAGGCGAAACGCAAAGCATAAAACAAAGCATCCCGCAACATATGTTAGTGCTGCGGGATTTTTGCATTCGCACTTTTGGCTGTGAATGCAACCGCTGCGAGGCTGCATGCCCTAAAAGTGCAATCAACATTGTTACAAGTGCTAAAAAAGCAGCACCAACCATAGACGCGAAAGCTTGTACAAATTGCTGTGTATGCATTGGAGTGTGTGATGCTTTTACTGGCACTCAAACAACACTTGTAAACATTTACTCTCACGCGCGGCGAATAGCGCTTTCTCAAGCTGGGCGTGAGGTTATTTTTACTTGCAGTGAGTGTGCACCAAAAAGCGAAAGTGTTGCATCGAATGTTATAGTGCTAGGTTGCCTAGCGGCCATTCCAAGTGAACTTTGGTTACAACTGCTTGCAAACAACACGAATGTTTCTATTGCACTTGAAATGGGAAAATGCAAAAATTGTGGCAACAACAAAGGCAACCCGAATGCAGAAAGCCTAATGGATGCAGCAATCTCAAAGGCTGAAAGCTGGGCAGAAAAAAATATTGGTTTTAGCGAAGACATTCCATTGGCAGTTGATGAAAGCTTAATAGCAGGCTTAATGCAGCAAGGTGGCTCTAGCAGCCGACGTGACATGTTCAGTGGCGTGTTTAACCAATTTAAAGATGTGGCTTCAGGTGACTATCGTAAAAGAACAGATACCAGCCTTAACACATTTAACGAAGAGACTGAGCGCAAAAATGCTCATAACGCTGTTAATTTAACGTCCACTGCGGAATTTAACAAGTATGCACCTTTAGGGCGTGTGAAAACAACGCTTCATCCAAGGCGAAAAATGCTTATTGCATCTGTAAGCAAAAAGCCAGAAATAGCTGCAAACATAACTATCAATGTGCCCAAAACTAACAAAAATTTATGTGAAAATTGCTTGGTTTGCACAAGGTTTTGCCCAACGGGTGCAAGGTACCCCAGCCCAAATAATGGCAACCTTGAATTTAAGGTTCATTTGTGTATTGGCTGTAAAATGTGTCAAAATATTTGTAAGAAAAATGCTGTAGAAATTAAAGAATCAACTGCGGAAATTCTTATAAATTGCAAAAATAATGATTGAATAAAAAGCAAGGCTTAAGAATAGGAGAAGCATTATGGCAG
>CAYVDR010000221.1:0-2697 GCA_964450625.1 uncultured Senegalimassilia sp. | reverse complement strand
TTTGTGACCGTTTGCCCACCATTGCTTTAAAGTTTGAATTGTGCTTCCGCTTATTTCAGCGCTTAAGTATTCACAATCAACACCATCAAGCGGTACTGCCAATAATCTTTCGCAAATTTGTTTTGAACTTCACAAACCTGCCAATACTAGTCGATTGCTAATTTAGCCTTTCTCCTCCGTTTCATCTAGTAGCGTCATGTCCAAATATCTTCGTTTTCCCCATTGGGTGTCAACTATATATTTTAACCTTGCGCATACTAGCATCAGCGCAGACTTGCCGTCTGGAAATGTTCCGACCACTCTAGACCTTCTGCGTATTTCTCGGTTAAGTCTCTCAATTGAATTGTTTGTACGAATGTATTTCCAGTGCTTGTCTGGAAAGTACGTATAGGTAAGCGTTTCAAGATAGCCTTGTCTAACAATATTAGCAGCTTTTGTAAGCTTCATTTCATCTAGTTTGTCTGCAACACTTAAAGCCTAACGCCATCTAAACCACGCCCCTTTAGCCAAAGCAAAAATTCCTTCCAACTATCTTTTGATTCAGAAAAACCTTCTGAACAGCCAATTATTTCACGCTTACCTTCCTCGTTTATGCCTATAGCAACTAAAATTGCTATGTTTGAGTTACCTGCCCAGCTACGTTTTAGGTATATCCCGTCAACGTAAACATAAGGGTACTTGCCACAAAGGGTGCGGTTTCTCCATTTTTCAATGTTTTCATATACCTTTGCATTTAGGTTTGAGATTGTACCTGCAGATACACTGCTGTCCCAAAGCATTTCACTTATATCGTTTATTCTTCTTGTCGAAACACCTGCTAGATACATTTCTACAAGAGCTTCTTCAATTGATGTTTCACGCCTTTTGTAATGCTCGATAATGGCAGTGTGAAATGTAGCATTACGCAGTTTTGGTACTTCAAGTTCAACATCACCGCACGTGGTTGTAAGTTTTCTTTTATAGTGACCGCTACGATATGCTTTTCTGTTATCAGCGCGTTCATATTTTTCTGCACCTACCAGCTCTTTTGCCTCCTCATCCAAAAAACCATTTATTATTTCCTGAACAGTTTTTTTAATAATGTCTTGCAAATTTGTCTTTAAGGTTTCCTCATCAATTGATATGATTGAATTTGTCATGGCTTCACATCTCCTTTTGTGAATTTGATTTTTTTAAACATTTTAATGTTATTGGCAGATGCGAAGTCATGGCTTCTTTTTTAAACTTGAATTTGCGAAAGATATTTTACGTTATCAATCTTATTCGGTTTAATTCAATCGTTTGAAAGTTAAAATTTGCTTGCCATAGCACAAAAGTCCCTTAAAAAAGTTGAGCTTTTTGCATAAAAGTCCCTTGAAAAAGTTTATGATATACTAAAAAAGTCGTTTAAAAAAGTTGAATAACACAAGGTTAAAAGGGGTTTTATATGCTAAAGCGCAAAATTCTTGGTGAACTTGCCAAATGGAAGGCTGCCAAAAACCATAAACCAGTAATCTTAAAGGGCTGCAGGCAGTGTGGGAAAACGTTCGCTGCGCTGGAATTTGGAAACTATAATTATGAAAACGTTGCATACATCAACTTCTTTGAAAACAAGAACGCAAAGGAAATTTTTGCCGATTCCCTAGAAGTTAACAATATAGTCACAATAATGTCGGCATTTTTAGGTGGCAAAACAAAATTTATACCAGGAAAAACAGTTATTATCCTTGATGAAATTCAAGAATGTGCGCAAGCTCGCACTGCCCTAAAGTTTTTTTGCATGGATGGCCGCTTTGATGTAATTGGCACGGGGTCTTTGCTTGGTGTTGCTGGCTATAACGACAAGCCTGCTTCAATACCTGTTGGCTATGAAACTGTACTTGACATGTACCCACTGGATTTTGAAGAATTCTGCTGGGCAAATGGAGTTAGCGAAAGTGTCATTTGCGTGCTTGAAAGCTGTTTGCAAAAAATGCAACCAGTTCCTAAGGCTTTGCATTTGCGCATGAGCGACTTGCTGTTGAAATATGTTGTTGTTGGTGGCATGCCCGATGCTGTGCAGTCGTTTGTAAACAATCAAGACATGGCAAAGGTTATTCAAATTCAGAGAGACATCATTCGAGCCTATGAGGACGATATGGTCAAATATGCCCCTAAGGCCGAAAAGACTCTAATAAAACAATGTTTTCAGTCAATCCCCAAGCAGCTTGCTAAAGAAAATAAAAAATTTCAGTACTCGCTTGTGAAAAAGGGTTCAACGGCTGCACGGTTTGCTGGCAGCCTTCAATGGGTTCAAGATGCAGGAATTACTTTAGCCTGCCATAACTTATCAATTACAGAGCTTCCCCTTGATGGAAATTCTATTGAAAGCCAATTTAAAATATATATGCAAGACACAGGGCTTTTTGTTAGTATGCTTGAAGACGGCACACAGTTTGACATTTTGAATGGCAATTTGTTTGGCTACAAAGGCGCAATTTTTGAAAACCTTATTGCCGATGTGTTCTCCAAAATGGGAAGAATGCTGTACTATTTTCGCAAAGACTCAGGCCTTGAACTTGATTTTATTATTAGGTTGAAAGGCAAATGCGTTCCCATTGAAGTAAAAGCAAAAAATGGCAACGCTAAAAGTTTGAAAACAGTGCTTAACCACCCTGAAAAGTACCACGTTGATTTTGCCATTAAGCTTACAAATCAAAACATCAGTGTTTCAGAGCA
>CAYVDR010000220.1:0-2706 GCA_964450625.1 uncultured Senegalimassilia sp. | reverse complement strand
TAGTCATAGAATTCGCATTTCGCACGACTGTCTTTAACTGCGTCGGGGTATTCGTTGGACTTATGACCTTCCTCAACTACTTTCGCTAGTTCGTTAATAAGAATCAGGTATGCTTCGTAGTCTTTAGCATTACGTCTACGTTGTGAAATTGCCTCATTAAGCATCTCAGAAAGTTTGTCATACATTACAGGCGAATCAGAATATTTTTTTATGATTTTCTGTTTAAGATTGCTTTCAATAACCTCCGCTCTAGCTTCAGGATTTTTGCCTGGGACAGAATTAAAAACGTTAAGCAATGAACTTATGTCAGGGTCGGTTAGAAGTTCCACTAAAGGCTTGTTATCCAAAGTTCCAACTCTTTGCGGGTCGCTAGCACTTATATAATTGTCAAGAATCCATCTCATGTCATTATCATACGCAGAAAAATCTGCAGAATCGCCACTTGAAAGTTTGATCATTTGCTTCAGTTCGGTATAAAACTTAATTTTCTTCCTTAAGTCATCAATTTCGTTTTCGGTATAGCCATAATCGGAAAGCTTTCCGCAACATTCCGCAAAAGACCTGGTCAAGCATGAAACAAGCTTATACATTTTGTTTCGCCTTGCACTTAGATCTTCGCTAGAAAGCTTTTTGTCGTCACAGAAGAAGTTGCGATATTCCCTTTCATTTTTTGGAAGAGGTACGCCAGCCAGCATATCCTCAAGGTCATTTAGGGCATTTTGCATTGCTGCTTTTGCCTCTTCAAACCTTTTTTTCAGCAGATCTTTAACGTCTTCTTCATCATAAGCATCAAATGCCCCAGGTGCGTTGTAATCCCTAAAAGCATTTTCAAGGTCGCGAAACAAATCCTTATAATCAACAATATAACCGTAATTTTTGTCTTCATCATCAGGCCTGTTAACCCTGCAAACCGCTTGGAATAATTTGTGGTCTCGCATGCTTTTGTCAATGTAGAGGTATGTAGCACTTGGTGCATCAAACCCTGCTAACAGCTTGTCTACAACAATTAAAAGCTGGCACTTCCAAGGCTCTTTTTTAAATTCGGTTTTCTTTTCCTTTTCATATTCAGCCTGCGTTTTGCCACACAGCATTTCCTTATAGATATTATTTTTCTCTTCGGCTTCACTTGGGCTGTCAGGGTCGATTGTTGCAGTGCTTACATTTGCTTCCTTTGGTTCAAAAGAAGAAATTACAGCGCATTTTTTAAAGCCCTTTTCATTAAAAATTTTCCAGTACCTGCAAGCTTCGTAAATGCTGCCAGCAACAAGCAATGCAGTGCCCCTGCCACTTTGTAATCGGGGTTTCATATTCATGTCATATATAATATCTCCAACAATTCGTTCAAGACGATCTTTAGAACTATATAGTTTTCTTAACGTTGCCCACCTTTGCTTTAACCTTTGCTTTGCGCTTTCAGTTAGCTGTGCAGTTTTACTATTAAAGAACTTGTCTATTTTGTCTTTACTGCGCAATTCCTGGTCAATATCTCTTGCTTCGTACAACAAGTCCAAAATTACACCATCATCTACAGCCTCGCGAACTTTATACGTGTGAATGTATGGGCCAAAAGTTTCGATGCTTGGTTTTTTATCCTTCTTTAAAAGCGGTGTTCCAGTAAAACCAATAAGTGTTGCGTTTGGCATTAACTGCTTCATTGCTTCGTGCAACTTCCCAGAATTTGTTCTGTGGCACTCATCAATAAAGGCAACAATTTTGCCTTTTGCTTCATAGTTGCTGGGTAAATTGGCTAGCAGTTCTTTAACATATTTTTTAATGTCGGAATCGGTGCCAGCATTGTGCCCGTATTTATGAATTAAAGAAGAAATCAAGTTATTTTCATGCTTGTTTAGGAGCTCGCGTAAATCTTTACAGCTTTTTGCTCGAACAATTTTTTCTCCAGAATTAAGAAACACGCTTTCAATTTGGTCGTCAAGCTCTTCCCTGTCTGTAACAACTACAACACGCGCATCATCAATGTTTTCGCGTATCCACCTTGCAAGCCAAACCATAATTAAAGATTTGCCAGTGCCTTGCGTGTTCCAGACAATGCCACCTTCGCCCTTATTTATTTTTTCTATACAACACTTAACAGCAAAAAACTGGTTGTGTCGTGCAATTTTTTTAACACCTGCATCAAAAATTACAAAGTTGTAAATAAGAGAAAGAAAACGTTCCTTCATATACAATGAGAAAAGCCCTGTTTTAAGAGGGTTACAATTATCTAGCATTGCTTTGACTTTAATTGAAGTGGCATCTTTTGCGTCTTTGTATTCTTTCCATTTTGCGTAGTATTTTTTGCTTGTTTCAATTGTCCCATAAAGAATGCCCTGCGATTCATTGCCTGCCACAAGCAGCTGGGCTGTGTTAAAAAATTCTCGAATGTTTGGCTCTTGTTGGTTTCTTAAAAGCTGACTAACACCCTCTCCAACTTCAACAGTTGAACGCTTTAGCTCAATAATTGAAAGTGCAATACCATTAACATATATAACTAAATCGGGGCGCTTGTCGTTTTTAACGCCTTTAATGCTAACCTGCTCAGCAACGGAGAAATCGTTATTGTTAGCGTTTTGCCAATCAATGTATTTAACAGTTGTTATGTTTTTGTTTTCGTCTTTTACACTTTGGCAACCATACCGAAGCAGTGAATACACTTCTTGGTTTGCCTTATAAAGGGCATCGTCTTCGTTGCTGACCCTTTCTGTAAGT
>CAYVDR010000219.1:0-2715 GCA_964450625.1 uncultured Senegalimassilia sp. | reverse complement strand
TCATGCTTACATTACCTACCAGTCTTAATGCCAGAAACTAAACCATCTAACTGCCGTTTCCGAAAATATTGGATTATTTCTCCGAAAATAATGGCAAAACTTTACCGAAAATAATGGCTAAAAACAACAGAAAATATTGGATTTATATTATTAAACTTAGAATCCTTGGTATAGCTGTTTTGGTAAACCAATTAGTAGAAAATTTTTTTGAAATAGTGGGATTTGACTCCCATTATTTCGAAAAAACTATAGCAATGCTTTGTTTGAAAATTATGTTTACCTTGAATTAAAAAAACAACTGTCCATTAAGCCTGGGCAGAACAGTGTTCTAAAGCTTGGAGAACACTTCACCAATTTTGCCTTGAATGAATAAATCTGCCTTAACATTTTTTAGGTTGGCGGAGTTTACAACTACCAGTTTGTTGCCCGTGTAGTATTGAACCATTGAGGCCGCAGGGTAAACCACAAGCGATGTGCCTCCAACAATAAGAACATCACAGCCCTCAATTGCGCAAATTGCACGCTTCATGACGCTTGCATCAAGGCTTTCTTCATAAAGCACAACATCGGGTTTTATGTCTGCGCCGCACTTGTCGCATTTTGGAACAGAAGCAGAAGCTTTAATTTTCTCAACCCCATAAAAAGCATGACATGCTTCGCAATAGTTCCTTAGTGTTGAGCCATGAAGCTCAAGCACGTTTTTTGACCCAGCAGCTTGGTGAAGCCCATCAATGTTTTGCGTAATGACAGCTTTGCACTTGCCATTTGCCTCCCACTCAGCAAGCTTTTTGTGTGCTGCATTTGGCTCAATGCCCTCAATGAGCAGCTTTTCTTTGTAGAAGTCATAAAATTCTTGTTTGTGGGAAACGTAAAAAGAATGAGACAACATGGTTTCTGGTGGGTAGGCAAATTTCTGGTTATACAGCCCATCCACACTTCTAAAATCAGGCACACCGCTTTCAGTTGACACACCAGCACCGCCAAAGAAAACGATGTTGTTGCTGTTATGAACAATCTGGCACAAACGTTCAATTTTTTCTTCATTTTCGCTATTAAAATTCATCTTGGCCTCGAATATGCAGACATTAAAGTAATGAATACAGTGTAAGCCAAACAAGGTTTTAATTTGCTATCTACATTATTTAAAACTTTAAATTTAAGAGCCCTATTTGTCTATGGATTTATAACCGATCCTGAAAGTCGAAGAATGCTGTTATCTTTGTAAGAATAGGCGTCATGATGAGCTGTTTTAGCTGCTATTTGAAGAATTAGGCAAGCACAAAAGATAGTGTGAAGTATATAACCTAAATGAGGGTAAGCTTTTTAGTTGTAAAGTTTCAAAATGGTGCGGTGTAAAAGGTGCTTTTGAAATGTAAGGCACTCTCGGTTACAGCAAAAAGAAGGCAGCACATGGATAAAAAGCAAAAAGAGATTGATGCAGCACAAAGCACAAGTGATGGGCGTAATGTGTTTATTGAACCTAGCAGCCGTGCGCTAATTCGTACGGCAGATGTTTACCAAACGGAACTTGACAGTGGGGTTGAGGGTTACTCAGAAACGCTGCTCTCCATTGTTGCAAACTTTAAAAATGCTGGTAAGCCCGAAGGTTTTAATGTGCAAAGCATGGTTGGCAAAAGCAAGCGTGGCGAAGTTGCTCTGCGCTTGTTTGCCATTGTTGACGATGCGTCAACCTGCCCTGTGTTTGTAAAGGTTGGGTTTAAAACGCGTGGCTGCCTTGCCATGACAGCGTGTGCAAGTGTTATATGCGAAATGGTTGAGGGCAAAACGTTTGCCCAAGCACTTGCAATTGCACCAGCCGATGTTGAGCGCGCAGTTGACGGTGTGCCGGCCGACAAAAAGCACACTACCTTTTTTGCCGTTGAGGCCGTTCGTGGGCTTGTTGGCGATTGGATGTTTCGCGCTGGCGTGCCGCTTGCAAAAATTGATGCAATGCTGCCATGTGACACTTCAAGCGTTCAGTGCATTTTGTGCGAGCATTGCTCACTTCGCGATTTGCGAGTTGACGCTTTAGTACAAGCTGCACAAAGTGAAGCTGAAATTCAAGAGGAGCGCAAACAAGCTGCAGCTATAACAAGTGCTGTGCGTGCAGTGGGCATTCCACCTAAAATTCCAAACCGCAGGCTTGCTGAAATTGAGGCGGATGAAAAGAGTGGCATAACAAGTGAGCCAAGTAAATCTGATGCACCAGCAACTGATAAGCCAAAGCAAGAAGCTGCCAGTGAAAACGAACAACCTAGCAACAGTATTGTCGAAAAGCAAACAGAGCTAGAAGTTCCACAAGGCTACAAACTTGAAAACATTAAGGGTGAATTTGTGCTTGTGAAATGCGAAGGCAAAAGCGATGCCACGCAAGTAAAAAAGGAAATAAATTGTAAGCGCATTAAGGTGCTAACAGGGGTTTATACGTATTACCTCTACGATGAAACAAAAATGACAAACGCTTATGCACATTGGGCGTTTCTTGCAGCAGAAAACAACCCACAGGTTACGTTTGCTGAATGTGTGCGAGAGGATTGCCGCACTTACCCAAGGCCTTTTGCGGCTGAATGCTTTAAAAACCCCCCGTTTAACATGACAGCTTCTGAAATTGAAAAAACTTGGGAGGCTGTTTCTGTCAATGAAAATTTTGATGACATTTGCCGTACGCAAGCATCCAACGGAGACGTTTACTTTTATTCCACGAAGTACATTACA
>CAYVDR010000218.1:0-2753 GCA_964450625.1 uncultured Senegalimassilia sp. | reverse complement strand
TGTGTCATCCACAAAGAGCGATATTGTGGAGTAGGGTTTATTCAATGTTGACGAATTAGGAATTTGTGGTATTATAAACTTGTTTCTACGGAGCAGGGTGCGAACGGAGAGATACCTAAGTCACCTGCTCCATTTTTATTTCTTCATAACCTTATCTTTTATTTTATGTTCATCAATCACAATAAATGCTTCGTTAGACAATTGTTTATACAAAGATGATGCATTTTTCTTGCTAGGAAGCAAAACTTTCTCTAGTTTTCCAGAATTATAAAGATGCTTAACCATGCGAAAATAGTCACCATCTCTTGAAACTACGAGAACTTTATCAAGCGATCCATCTTCATATACATCTCTCATGCAGAAAAACACAAGGTCTGTGTCGATGTTGCCCTTTTTACTGCCAAGCGATTCTGAACTGTGTGGACGAAACACGAGCTCATAGCCATATTCTGCATAACGTGAATAACGCTTTTCATAATCTGGATTATATGCCCCCATGAAAAGATATGCCTTCGAAACGTGGTATTTTTCTTTTAGGTAAACCCTAAATCTTCGCATATCAATCAACCACGGTTCATCAGCAAATTTAGTTGCCATGTACAGATTTTGATTGTCTATGTATGCATAATTATTCATGGCTTGACATTATAGCGAAGTTTAATAAATGAGAAAAGCAGAAAGAACCGCTGTATTTCTAAAAATCATGATTGGTGGCAGGCTTAATGCCTGAGAAAAATTTAATTATTTCATTTAACGAAACTGGAGAGAAATTATTAGCATCAACACCCACATCATATCGAAAAACGCAATCTTTTCGATTCTTTAAGTTGTATTCATGTTTAGCATGGATGTGTCCGTGTAGGTGAATTGAGCCGTGATGTTTTGAAGGCCAGGCAAGCATTGGATAATGGCATAGAGCCAACTTGTTCCCATCCTGCAATTTTATTGTTGCGACTAGTGGTTCAAGAATAAATGTATCTTCAACTTCGCTATTTGACCAATCTTTGTCATGATTTCCTTTTACCAAATGAATATTTTTGCATCTAATTTGATTTCTGATGTTTAATGCTTCTTCAACTGAGATGCGATAAGAAAAGTCACCGAGATGATAAAGGTGATCATTAACGTGAACTACTGAGTTGATATTGTTCACTATTTTATGGTTCATTTCGTCTATGTCCGTAAAAGGTCTATCAAGCATATTTATGATTGCTTGATGCCCAAAGTGTGTATCTGACGTAAACCAAATCATACTAAATTTTCAAAACGAGGCGGGGAAAGGGGTCCCCGCCGATGGTTGAACCCTGATCTTATCGATCAGCTCAAGTAGGTCATTTATACCACATATAAATAAATTTATCAAATTTAACTGCTAGAAGGTGCAACGGCCGCATAAAGCCCAAAGAGGTGCGCTACAATTTTTTCTTCATCTCCCTTAAAATCAACCCCATAAGCTGCCTCAACGGCTGCGTCTAGGTTTTTGTGGGCGGTTGTTAGCTTTGGGAAGAGAAAATCGTTATCTGGGTCATACATGTCTGCCAGGCTTACCTTTTCCCCCGCCTCTTTTGCTTGTGCAGTATAGAGCGCCCGTGCATCCAAAACCGCTTGCGCGCAAGCCTCAATGTTTTCGCGCACCTTAACACTTACACACTGCTCAACAGGCACACCCAGCGTATCTTTAGTAACACCCGGCCAAATGAAGTTGTTGTAGACGATGCCAGCGGAATAACGATAGTCACTTTTTAAGCGCCCAGCAACAACCCGCATCCAGGCGTTATGCATTGTTGATTGCAAGATGCCAAAATGGTAGATGGTTGCGTTGGGAATTAATCGAACTGCATTACTGCAAAGAGTATCAGGATCAATAAAACCCATTGGTATAAATTTTCTTCTTTCAGATGCTGTTTCAGGAATGATAATTGAATTACCTTCTGGCATGTTTTCAACATGAAACCTGGTTGGTTTATCAGCAATTTTTTGGGTGGGTTTTGATTTGCTGGCAAGCCTGTAGTTTCTTACAGCATTAATTCTTTGCTTGCATTTTGGTAAACTCTTAAGTTCAATAAATGTTGCATCACCAAGCCATAAACAATATCGCTTTTTGCCTTGAATAAATTCTTGTGACCCCACCCAAGGGTGAAAATACTTTGCGGATGCGGGCTCCTGCTTAATAAACTCATTCTTTTCGGCTTCAGAAAAAAGATAGTTGCCACCATCAATTGGTTTGTTTCCTATCCCCATTTCAGCAACACTACAAATTGGTTTTGATATATTCCAAATGTAAACATTGGGCGCATTAGACAAAAAGGCGTTAATGCTGTTAACTTCTTTTACTTCACCATTTAAATCGTCTGGTGTTTTATGTATGAACAGTTTCTTTGGAACATCTTCCCTTGAAATGCCAACAATTACGCAAAAAACGTGGGCTTTGTCTTTTGCTTCAGAGTTCCACCTAAAAGTGGTGTGAGCAAAATCAATGTGCGCGCCTAAGTCAAAAATAGGCTTCCAAAGGTTTGCAACTTGCTCGCCCTGGCAAATGCTGTTGGTTGACACAAAAGCGCAGCGAGTGTGCGCAATTTGCGTGTACTTTGCAGCCTTCATGTACCAAGCACCGCAATAATCAATGTTGCCAGCATTTTTAACGCCTTCAAAAACAGCAAGCAATTCTTTCTTTTGTTCCTTGGTTTGGTTTCTTGCCCCTACAAACGGTGGGTTGCCAATTATGTAGTTGCATTCTTTGGCTGGCAGCACCT
>CAYVDR010000217.1:0-2754 GCA_964450625.1 uncultured Senegalimassilia sp. | reverse complement strand
GTGCGAATGTCAAGGTTTTGCTTGTTCACCATTTCTAGTAAATCTTGAACTTCATGTGGGGTAATTTGCATGTGTGCACCTTCTTATGAATAAAATTGAGTTGTAAGAAAACCAACCGCACCCTTGCTGTGAATAGCGGAAGGCAGGCTGCCCTTATGTATTTAATGAATTCGGAATTTTAACACTTACATTGCAAATGCCAAAACAAAAGCCCGCAGAAACACTTTTAATTGAGGGTGCTCACATAAATATAATGCTTTGTGCAGGGTGCTCGGACGTCGGCTTTCTAGTAATGCAATTGCTGTACCATTTTCTGGCTTACTGGCAAAAACCTTAAATTTCAGAAGCATTTAAGTTCGCATTGTATAATGCCTAAAAAATTGCTTATGCACGCTGGCAATTTAGCGCAACAGTTTGCAAGCAAACTAACTTGCACAAGCGCGTTATTTCACGCAATGGCAGCGTGTTTTAAGCAAGTTTTAAGCATTCAAGTAGAAAGGTTGTAACATGCAAGTTCTTATTGTTGAAGACGACACACACTTGGCAAAAGCATTAGAGCACATTTTGAAAGAAAATGACTATGGCGTTGATGTTGTTAGCAATGGCGCTGATGGCTTGGCTTATGCTGAATGCGACATTTACGATGTTATTATTTTAGATGTAATGCTTCCAAAAATGGACGGCTTTACTGTTGTTGCTGAACTGCGCAGAAAAAAAGTTAGCACGCCCGTTCTGCTGCTTACTGCGCGCGATGCTGTGCCAGACAAAATAAAAGGGCTTGACAGCGGTGCGGATGATTACATGACAAAGCCGTTTAGCCCAGCGGAGCTTTTAGCGCATTTGCGCGCGTTAACGCGTCGTCAGGGTGAGGTGCAATTTGAAACAATAACAGCTGGGGATCTAACACTTAACCTTGAAAGCTATGACCTTTCATGCGGCGACAAAACAATTCACCTTTCGTTTAAGGAATTTCAACTTGCAAAAGTGCTAATGTCTAATTACGAAGGTGTGGTTTCAAAAGAAACAATTATCAATAAAGTTTGGGGCATTGAATCAACAGCTGAAGACAATAACGTGGAAGCATACATTAGCTTTCTGCGTAAGAAAATGCGTTTCTTAGGTTCTAACACATGCATTGAAACAATTCGCAAAGCAGGTTACCGCTTTAGGGAAAATCCTATCAAAACGAATTAAAACACCTGTTTACACACTTAATTTTTCTTATCACCATTAGGCAACAATGCTAAAAAAACTTCGTATAAAATTTATTATCCTTAACATGGCAATGGTGTTTGTTGTGCTTAGTGCTGTGTTCACCGCTGTCGTTATTTTTAACTACCAGCAAAGCACATACACAGTTGCCGCTGCTTTAGGTGAATCCATTGAAAGCGCAGCCGAGCGGCAATCGCATAACGCAGACGAGCCGCAAAATGTTGGTGGCACACCACCTGGCATTGGCAAGCATGACCGCGATGGCGAGCAAATTATTCCAATGGCAGTGTTTTCTGTTTCTGAAGGCGGCAGCGTGTCTACCATTGACACTAACACTGCCCTTATTTCAACGGATGTTTTAAGTCAGGCAACATCGCAGTTAACTGGCACGGAAGACAGCTTTGGCACGCTTAACGATTTAGGGTTAATCTATAAGAAAAAAGTTATAAATGGCACAACGTACCTTGCATTTGCCGATGCATCAACGGCAAGCAGCTGGTGGTATTTAGCACTAACGCTGGCTGGTGTGGGCATTGTTGTAATGTTTATATTCTTTATCATAAGCTTGTTCTTTAGCCGTTGGGCACTAAAGCCAGTTGCAAATGCTTGGTCGCAGCAGCGCAGGTTTGTGGCCGACGCCTCGCATGATCTAAAAACGCCCCTTACGGTAATTTTAGCAAACACCTCCATTGCCCTTGAGCACCCCGAAAAAACTGTGAAGAGCCAGTCGCAGTGGCTTGAAAGCACCCAGCACGAAGCCAAATCTATGCAGCATCTTGTGGGGGACTTGCTAACGCTTGCCAAAATGGATGAAGAAAATGCCAACATAGGCACAGTAACTAGTCTTAACGCTTTTGCTAAAAATTCTGCAAACCAGCATGCTAACCCACCAGAAAAGGTGAACATGTCCGAGCTAGTAGAAGGCGAACTTCTTCAGTTTGAATCGATTGCATTCGAGCGCAACATTTCCCTTAACTCTAATGTTGAACAGGGTATTTATACTGAAGGGAACAAACAGCGCCTCAAGCGGCTAGCAACAACTCTTGTTGACAACGCTTGCAAATACGCTAACGAAAACGGCAGAGTTGATGTTGGGTTAAAAGCAAACAAGACCCACATTGTTCTAACGGTAACAAACACTGGCACGCCAATTCCGAAAGATGATTTACCGCATTTGTTTGACCGCTTTTACCGCACGGACAAAGCTCGCACAAGCAAAAGCGGTGGGCATGGTTTAGGCTTAGCTATTGCAAGTGCAATTGCTAGCGAGCACAATGGCAATATTAGCGTTGAAAGCAGCGCAAAGGCTGGCACAACGTTTACGCTAAAGCTGCCGCGTTCTAAATGACATATATCTAACGCTTCCATGTGACATAGCTCCTGTAAAACTGCCTTGTTTAGCAACTTGCCTGCACTTGCATAGTGTTATTTATGCAAGTTGCACTGTGGCATGCTTTGCATTGTTTATAATTGCAGGCAAGAATTTTAATTACAGGAGGCAAAAAATGAAAGGCAGCAAAAACAGTGCTAAGCTTGCAAAAA
>CAYVDR010000216.1:0-2760 GCA_964450625.1 uncultured Senegalimassilia sp. | reverse complement strand
CAGTTTCGCCCAACAAAACAGTTGAGAGAGTTGAAGTAGACACAACTCCCCCAAAGCCAAAGAAAACAGAGGATACAGTTAAAGCAAGCTAAAGCCAAAGCCATAAAAATGTAAATTAAATAAAGCTAACAAAACAAAAACCCTGCAAGTGTGCAGGGTTTTTAAATGGTAAAATAAATTTTAGAGATGAAGAGCTATTCAGCTGCCACAGTGTAATTCTTTGTTACTGCAGGGTCAACAGAAATGCCTGGAGTCATTGTGCCTGAAACACTGATTGACTTCACATATTTGCCCTTTGCTGCAGCTGGCTTCATGCGCAAAATTTCGTCGTAGACAACGCCATAATTTTCTGCGAGTTGTTGCGCACTAAACGAAGCCTTGCCAATAATAACGTGACAAATGCCAAAACGGTCGGCACGGTATTCAACACGCCCGCCCTTAAGTTCCTTAATAGCCTGCGCAACATTAGGTGTAACAGTACCAAGTTTTGGGTTAGGCATTAAGCCACGAGGACCCAAAATTTTGCCCAAGCGACCAACTTTTGCCATTTGGTCAGGTGTTGCAACAGCAGCGTCAAAGTTGAACTCGCCTGCCTGAATTTGCTGTGTTAATTCAGCTGTACCAACAATATCGGCACCTGCTTCTTTTGCAGCATCAGCTGCAGCGCCTTCTGCAAACACTGCAACGCGCACTGTTTTGCCCGACCCGTTTGGCAGTGAAACTGTGCCACGCAACTGTTGGTCAGCCTGACGAGTGTCAATGCCAAGGCGGAAATGAGCCTCAACAGTTTGGTCAAACTTTGTTTTAGCAACCTCGTTGACGAGCGAGAATGCTTCCAGTGGGGCATGAACCCCAGTGCCAATTTTTTCTACCGCTGCACGGTAAGCTTTTGATTTTTTAGCCATTTTAAAACCCTTTCGTGGTTCGTAGCAAGGCGCTTACAAATCAAATAAACAACGCCTCTTCCACTAACAATACTATTTAACGTCAAGCAAAAGCTTGACGGTTAAACCAAAATTTATTCAGCTTCCCCTTTAAGAACAGCCGCAAGTTTTTTGGAAGGAACATACTTCTTCTTCATTTCAATGCCCTCAACACGCACACCCATTGAACGTGCCGTGCCAGCAACAATCTTCATTGCAGCATCAATGTCGTTTGCATTTAGGTCTGGCATTTTAATCTCTGCAATTTCACGAAGCTGATCTTGAGTTAGAGTACCAACAAATTTAAGTTGCGGGATGCCAGAAGCACTCTTAAGCCCTAGTTTTTCCTTAATCAAAACAGCTGCTGGTGGAGTTTTGCAAATGAAATCGAAGGATTTGTCTTCGTATACTGTAATTTCAACAGGAATGATTGTGCCTTTTTGCTCCTGAGTTTGAGCATTAAACGCCTGGCAAAATTGCATGATGTTCACGCCCTGCGCACCAAGAGCAGGACCCACTGGAGGTGCAGGGTTAGCAGCACCAGCTGGAATTTGAAGCTTAACAAAGCCTGTTACTTTTTTATCTGCCATTATAAAAGCCTTTCAAAACTAATTATCAAATATATAAAGCAATTGCTGTACGAGAAGCCCCAGTCCACACGGGCGCACAACGCAACTTGCTTATAAACAAATTAAATGCATGAAACCTGGTCAAATGAAAGTTCTACTGGTGTTTCACGACCAAAAATTGAAACCATTACCTTAACTTTGCCCGAGTCTATGTCAACCTCACTTACAACGCCATCAAACTCAGCAAGAGGACCAGACACAACTTTCACAGCCTGACCTGCCTTAATTTCAGAAGCAGTGGCTGTTGGTGTAGCCATACTAGAGCGGTTCATGATTTTGTTATATTCATCGCGAGTAAGAGGCGAAGGGTTGCCATCTGCACCAACAAAACCAGTAACACCAGGCGTGTTACGAACAGCAGCCCAACTGCGGTCATCTAAGTTCATGCGAACTAAAACGTAGCCAGGCAAAACCTTCTTTTCGCTCTCAACACGCTTGCCGCCATCTTTAAGCTCAGTTACCTTTTCGGTTGGAATTTCAATAGCGAAAACATTGTTTTCAAGCCCTAGCGTTTCGATGCGGGTTTCAAGCGTGCTTTTGACCTTGTTTTCATAGCCAGCATAGGTGTGAAGGACATACCACTTCTTAGCCATTGTCTAAGCCCCCAAGCCAGAAAACATAAAGAGCAATGGGGTAATAATAATGTTGTCCAAAACTGAAACATAGATTCCAAAGAACAAGAGTGCCACAACAACAACCATGCTCCAACGACCAACATCCTCACGGCTTGGCCATGTTACACGTTTTAATTCAAGGCGTACATCTTTTAAAAACTGCATTAACTTGCCAGGCTTTTTCGCCTGTTTCTTTTCGGTTTTAGCGGATTTCTTCGAAGCAGTGCCAGATTCTTTTTTTGAATCTTTAGAGGTAGTACCGCTAAATTTAACAGATTTAGATTTCTTCCCAGATTCAACGGCAACTTCAATGTCAACATCATTTGAAGAAGCCTGTTCGCTTTGTAGCGCCTTAGCTTCTTTTTTAGCCTGACGTGCTGCTGAAGCTTTTGCACGTTGGGTTTTTGATTTCTTAGCCATTATATTCCTTACAATGAATTTATTTCTTTACATCAAACAAGCAGCCTGGCATCAAGTTACTTGAAAAGTAGCCTGATTACAAACTGCTCGCAAAAAAAATGGCACGCCAGGAAGGACTTGAACCCTCAACTTTCGGTTTTGGAGACCGACGCTCTACCAATTGAACTACTGGCG
>CAYVDR010000215.1:0-2766 GCA_964450625.1 uncultured Senegalimassilia sp. | reverse complement strand
GGGAGAAGCAGGACAATTCGTTCGGCAGCCAAATTCGCAATTATGTGCTGTTCCCATACCAGCTTGTAAAAGACCTGCGAAGCGGCATTGAAACAGGCAACGTAGATGCTGTTTTATCAGGGGAGATTAACGAATTTGTTTTAGGCTTTCACAAGTGGCGCAAGTCGCAGGAATAACCTAAGCTTTAATATGCCCATCTAGCGTAAACGTTGTAACCTCAAACGGAATGTGCTTACCAGAACTGTCAAGCGCCTGCTTAGACATTGCTTCTAGCCCACCGCAGCATGGCACTTCCATTCTTAGAACATGAACGCTTTTAATGTTGTTTTGCGAAATAATTTCACCAAGTTTTTCAGAATAATCGGTGGCATCAAGCTTTGGGCAACCTATGATTGTAACCTTGCCGCGCATAAAATTTTCGTGAATGCTTGCATATGCAAACGCTGTGCAATCAGCCGCAATTAACAAATCAGCGCCCTCAAAAAATGGTGCACTTACAGGCACAAGCTTTATTTGGCATGGCCATTGTGCAAGCTGCGAAGGCGCACTGTTATTCAGTTGCGCGCCTTGGTTCTGCGCACTCACAGCACTTCGAGCAGCAGTTGCTGGCGTGCTAAACGTGTGCAGCGCAGAGCCCGGGCAACCACCTGCATGTGGTGCAGCGCTGCCTTGTGCAGCAGCACGCCTAGCCATATTCTGAGCAACGGCCTGCTCGTCGTACGCCTTAGCTTCACGTTCGATAAACGTAATTGCCCCAGTTGGGCAGGCTGGCAGGCAATCACCTAAGCCATCGCAATAGTCATCGCGTATAAGCTTAGCTTTGCCGCCCACCATTTCAATTGCACCTTCATGGCAAGCATTCGCACAAGCAGCACAGCCATTGCACTTTTCTTCATCAATTTGAATAATTTTGCGAATCATAAAAACACCCTTTCAAAACAATCTTGAAAAAATAATGATACATGGGAAGTTTGTACAAATAAACGCAATCTTTTAAACTACAACGTTTTCGCAGTTATAACGCAAGTTTGTTTAAGCTTGCACCTTGTGGTGTAAACTAGGCAAATTCATTGAAGTTATTTTTCATGGCAAAGGTGGCAATACAATGTGTGGAATTGTTGGTTACACAGGTAAAAGTGCTGTTCAGAGCATTTTGCTAAAGGGCTTATCGCGCCTTGAATACCGCGGCTACGACAGCGCTGGTGTGGCTGTTGTTGAAGGCGGCAAGCTTGAAGTCGTGCGCCGTCGTGGCAAAGTTGAAAGCTTGGCACACACCCTTGGGCACTTCAACTTCAAAGGTACATGCGGCATTGCACACACGCGCTGGGCCACGCATGGCAAGGCATCTGAAGCTAACGCGCACCCGCATGTAAGTGCTAGCGGCAACATTGCCGTTGTGCACAATGGCATTATCGAAAACTTTGCGGAACTGCGCGAAGGGCTTGAAAGCACTGGTTGCACGTTTGCAAGTGAGACCGACAGCGAAGTTATACCGCAGCTTATTGAGCAGGAACTAAACGCTGGTGCAAAAGATTTGCTGCAAGCAGTCTTAAATGTAATACCTAAGCTTGTTGGTGCTTTTGCAATTGCTTGTGTGAGCGATACTGAACCTGACACCATTGTTGTTAGCCGCAAGGAATCGCCACTTGTTGTTGGCATGGCAGAAGACGGCGCATATGTTGCAAGCGACATTATTGCCATGATAGATGCCACCCGCGACGTTTGCGTGCTTGACAATGGGTGTGCGGCAAAGTTAACGCCAACAAACATTAGCTACTACACCGCCTGCGGCAAAGAAATTTCAAACCCACCAATTACGCATGTGGACTGGGATTTAGACGTTGCCGAAAAAGGCGGATACCCCGATTTCATGCTAAAGGAAATTCACGAGCAACCACGTGTTATTCGCGACACGCTTGCTGGCAGGCTTGTGTCTGGCGTGCTTTCGCTCGATGAACTCGACATGAGCGCTGAAGAGCTCAACTTAATAGACAGGGTGTACATTATTGCTTGTGGCACAAGCTACCACGCAGGGCTTATAGCCAAAAACCTAATTGAAGGCTGGGCACGCATCCCGTGCGAATGCGAAGTTGCAAGCGAATTTAGGTACCGAAACCCAATAATTACCCCAACAACGCTTGTTATTGCTGTGTCGCAATCGGGCGAAACCGCTGACACGCTGGC
Source organism: uncultured Senegalimassilia sp. (assembly GCA_964450625.1). Taxonomy (GTDB): domain Bacteria; phylum Actinomycetota; class Coriobacteriia; order Coriobacteriales; family Eggerthellaceae; genus Senegalimassilia. The sequence continues at coordinate 582 of CAYVDR010000215.1, read as the reverse complement.
AGCAATTGGTAACGCTCGTGCGCGTGGGGCGCGTGTTTTTGGTGTAACAAATGTTGTTGGAAGCCCTGTTGCACGTGAATCGGACGGGGTAATTTACACAAAAGCGAACAAGGAAATTGCCGTTGCATCCACAAAATCGTTCTTGGGGCAAGTGGTGTCGCTTACGTGTTTGGCGCTAATGCTTGCACAGGTTAAAGGCAAGCTTAAGATGAACCAGATTCGCCTTCTGTTCAGCGAACTTGCACAAACTGCAAACCAGGTTGAAGACATTTTAGACACATGCACACCACAGGTTGAAGAAGCTGCTGCTGCGTGCAAAAACGCTAAAAGTGCACTGTTCATTGGCAGGGGCATGGGCGAAGCAGTCTCGCGCGAAGGTGCGCTAAAGCTAAAGGAAATTAGTTACCTTCATGCGGAATCTTACGCTGCAGGTGAGATGAAGCACGGGCCAATTGCGCTTATAGACAAAGGTTTCCCAGTAATTGCGGTTGTTACTAAAAGCCCAGTGTATGAAAAGCTTTTGTCAAATTTGCAAGAGGCACGTGCACGCGGGGCGCTAATAATTGCAGTTGCAACTTCGGG
>CAYVDR010000214.1:0-2776 GCA_964450625.1 uncultured Senegalimassilia sp. | reverse complement strand
CATGGCTTTCGTGCCAGGATGGCAACAAAGGGTGGCCGTAAGGTTTTAGCTGCTCGCCGTGCTAAAGGGCGTGCACGTCTTTGCGTGTAAAGGTATTGTTTGAAAACAATTAAATCTAAGGTAGAAATTTCGAACTTGTTTTCATATGGCAAGCGAATTCGCTCACCATATGTAACATTTCTAGTTCTACAAAATTCGCAACACGGTCAATTTGGCCGTGTTGCTTTTATTGCTGGCAAAAAAAATGGCAATGCCGTTTGGCGTAACCGTGCAAAACGGCGTATGCGTGCTGTTTGCCGTGAGCTAAATTTTTCGTTTGCTGGTTTTGATGTTGTATTTCTTGCACGCTCTGGCATATGTGATGTTGCCTATAGTAAACTTTTACAAACATCAAAACACGCCTTAGAAAAGAAATTTAATTCGAGTGAAAATGCAGAATAAAATTGTGAAGCATATTGGAAGTAGCGCATGCAGCGTTGCTGTGTTTTTAATTAAGTTTTATAAGGCTTCAATTTCTCCAATGTTTCCCTGCTGTTGCAGGTTTGTTCCATCGTGCTCTCAATACAGCTTAATTGCTTTTCAAAGGTATGGGTTTTTAAAAGGTTTAAAGCTTAGCGTGAAGCGCATTTTACGTTGCAGGCCTGGTGGCGCACACGGCTACGACCCTGTGCCTTAATTTGTTTTAGCGAACTGCTTGCTTTTTTAGAAAGGTTTTTCAATGTGGGATTTATTTAAGAACTGGATCTTTGATGTTATCCAATTCTTTTTTAATTTTTGCCAAGACTGGGGCATGGCAATCATTATTGTTACTGTAATTTTCCGTATTATCATTTCCCCACTTATGCATAAGCAAACGAAATCGTCGTTTCAAATGCAAAAAGTGCAACCTAAAATGCAGGAAATTCAAAAGAAATATGCCGACGACCCAACACGCATGCAGGAAGAAATGCAAAAGCTTTACGCAGATGCTAAATTTAACCCGCTTGCAGGCTGTTTGCCAATGCTTCTTCAGCTGCCAATTTTTATGGCGCTCTTTCAGGTGTTGCGTGAAATGGGTGAGCGTGTTGATGTTAGTTCTTACCGCTTTTACAACTTGGTTCCAAACCTTGTTACAACACCTTCTGAGGCATTTGGAAATGGCTTTGGGCAGTTTGTGCCTTACCTAATTTTAATGATAGTGTTTGCAGGTGCCACTTTTTTACCTATGGTGCTTATGCAAATGGGGCAAAAAGACAACCCTCAGCGCAAGCAAACATTAATGATGTCTGGTTTCATGAGCTTGTTTATGCTGTGGATTAGTTGGGGCTCACCAGCTGGTGTTTTGTTATTCTGGGGCGTTTCTTCGCTTATTGGTGTTGCCCAGCAGCAAATTTCAATGCGCATTATGAAAAAACGTGACGAAGAAAACGCTGATGTTATTGATGTTAAACCTGTTGAGGTTGATGTTACACGTAAAACAAAAAAGCCTCGCCCAAAGAAAAAAGACACAAGCAAAAAGAAGTAATTTTGTAATCGTTTCACGTGAAACATTGTAAGTTTGCTGGTAAAAAGGGGTTAACGATGCTAGAAAATAATGAAGAGCTTTCATCTGAAGACTTGGATAGAATTGCTGATTGTGCAATAAAAACTATACAGGGCATTATTGAGCACTTTGATGTTGAAGATGTTACAATCGATGAGTACGATGGCGATGAAGGCGAACTTATTTTAGACATTACTGGTAAGAACATGTCTTGCTTGATTGGTAGGCACGGTAAAACCCTTGATTCGCTTCAGCTTATTGTCACCATTGTTGTTGCTAATGAACTTGGGTTTAGGTATCCAGTAATAGTTGACGTTGAAGGTTATAAAGCTAAGCAAAAAGAAAAACTTGAGAATATGGCACATCGTGCTGCCAACAGTGCTGTTAAACAAGGTCGAAACTATAAAATGCGCCCGATGTCACCTTATGAGCGTCGTATTATTCACGTTGCCCTTCGTGATGACGCACGTGTTGAAACAGCTTCTGAAGGTGAAGGCTCACACAGGCATGTTGTAATAGTCCCAACAGACATGGATGAATAAACACCCAAACAACCATTTATTAGCTATTTTTTAATCTAGTAATACAACCATCATCTTAATGCCCCTTCTGTTTGAAGAGGCTATTTTATTGTAGTTAAAATATTTTACCCTTGAAAATATAAGTGACATGGTGTAACTTAAGAAATGCAAGTTAGTTATAAATTGTTGCTAATTGAAAGGTGTAAGTTATGAGCGAGCAATTTAAAGAAGTTGATGTTATTAATGCAACTGAAGGCGAACAACATGGTGGAATTTTTGGTCAGGGTGCCCCAAACGCTGCATATGCTAAATACTTTACTGGTGAGAGTTACTTAAAAGCATTAGTTGACCCTAAAACATCGCCTATGTTTTTAGCTAATGTTACATTTGAGCCAAGCGTGCGAAATAATTGGCACATTCACCATGCTAAAGCAGGCGGCGGGCAAATTCTTTTATGCGTTGAAGGTGAAGGCTGGTATCAAGAGGCTGGCAAGCCTGCGCAAAGTTTAGTGCCTGGTAGTGTTGTTGTTATTCCTGCTAACGTTAAGCATTGGCATGGGGCAAAGAAAGACACCTGGTTTTCACATGTTGCTATTGAAGTGCCTGGTGAGGAATGTGAAAACGAGTGGTGCGAGCCTGTAAGCGATAAAGAATACTCTGCGTTGTAGAAGAGGAATGTTGGGGAAATTAAAGGCACACCAGCGTTTGAGCAGGCTTACGAAATGGGAAAAGG
>CAYVDR010000213.1:0-2792 GCA_964450625.1 uncultured Senegalimassilia sp. | reverse complement strand
CAATGAAGGCGGGGTTGCGCAGCTTAAACCTTAGCAACTCTGTTGCAATTGCAGCTTATGAAGCACTGCGGCAACAAAGTTTTGAAGGGCTTGTTTAGTATGGGATGCTTGATGAGCCCCTTAAAAAGTCTTAGGAGAATTTAAATGTCAAAAGAACAAATTGCAGTAATCGATGGCAATTCATTGATGCACCGTGCATACCATGCCTTAAAAAGCCCCATGCAAGCACCAGATGGCACACCAACAAATGCAGTGGTTGGGTTTTTCAACATGCTTCTAACTTTCATCAATTTCACAACCCCTAAAGCAATCATTTGTGCATTCGATTTTGGCAAGCCTAAGTTCAGGCTTGATGCCCTGGCGGAATATAAGGCACAGCGCAAACCCATGGACGATGAGCTTCGTGTACAGTTTCCTGTTGTTGAAGACTTGCTTTGTGCCATGAACATTCCTGTTGTAAAAGTGAAGGGCTGGGAAGGCGATGACATTTTGGGCACAGTTTCTGCACGTGCAGAAGCACAAGGCCAATCTGTGCTTTTGCTATCGGGTGATAAGGACCTCTTCCAGCTGTGCAGTGAAAAAACTACTGTTGTTAGAACCGTGAAAGGTACAAGCAATATTGATTTTTACAGTCCAAAGGATGTTTTTGAGCGTTATGGTGTAACACCTGAACAGTTCATTGATTTTTTGGGGCTTATGGGTGATAGCTCCGACAACATTCCAGGCATTAAGAATGTTGGACCAAAGAAGGCTGCGCAGCTTTTGCAAGACTATAAAACCATGGACGGCGTGTACGAAAACATTGACAAACTTAAAGGTGTTTTGCGAACAAATGTTGAAGCTGGTAAAGAAAATGCTTACGCCAGCAGGCGTGTTGCAACAATTGTGCGCAACGTTGACTTTGAACTTGACCTAGATAGCGCACAATTTCCAAACTTTAGTGCTGAAGAAGTTTCACGAACATTCTTGAAGTATGGTCTAAAGAAGTTGCTTTCGCGAATTTTAGGGCTAATTGGGCAAAAAGTGACAGACCTTTCTGCAGTTGAAAATGGTGCTGCACAAGGCGAAAAAATGGACGTTGCATGCGCATTTGAAAACTTTAAAGCGCCTAAAATTTTGCACAACGACGATGCACTCGCGCTTGTAAACAATGCCATAGGCGCAGGTGAAACCATAGGTGTGGCTTTTGCAGAGCCGAAGCAACGTTCGCTTTTTGGTAACAGTGTTTTTGGCGGCTTTGCTACAAAAAATGGTGTTGCTGTGCTTGAGAATGACGAGGCAATTGATGCATTTGTTAATGTTGTTAAAAACACTAAATTTGCAGCCCTTGACATAAAGGCTTGTTTGCGCTGCATCAACCCTGCCGACACTTCGGTTGAAGCGAGGGTTACCGAAGCACAAATAATGAGCATGAACGCCTGCGACCTTGGGCTTTGTGCATATGCGCTGAACTCTTCTGTTTCGGAATATACGCTTGATGTTTTGGCGGAAACCTACCTTGATGGCAGTTTGCCCCAGGCAAAAAATGAAGAAGAACAAGCTGGCATTGAAGCATATGCAACTTTGTTGCTTGTGCCAGCGCTTATGCAAGCACTTGAGGCTGATGGTTCAGCAAAGGCATACACAGAAATTGACTTGCCCATTGCAGGCGTGCTTTCCATTATGGAGCGCAACGGTGCTGCAATTGATGCTGGGCACTTGCATGAGCTTGGGGCTTCATGTGCGGCACAGCTAAAGAACTTGCATGAGAGCATCATTACCCTTGCGGGTGAGGACTTTAACATCGATTCCCCAAAGCAGCTTGGCCACATTTTGTTTGAGGTGCTTGGGCTGCCTGTGAAAAAGAAAACAAAAACAGGCTATTCAACTGCAGCTTCGGTGTTAAAAGAGCTTTCAAGTGTGCATGAGCTGCCAGCACTTGTGCTAAAGTACCGCGAGCTTGCAAAAATAAAGTCAACATACATTGATGCGCTGCCACGCATGGTTGCAGCTGACGGGCGCATTCACTCCACGTTCAACGAAACAGTAACGTCAACTGGGCGTCTTTCGTCGTCCGACCCTAACTTGCAAAACATTCCTGTAAGAACTGAATTTGGCAAGCAAATTCGCGAGTGTTTTGTGCCATTGGCGCCCAATCACAAGTTCCTTTCTGCCGACTATTCGCAAATTGAGCTTCGTGTGCTTGCGCACCTGTCTGGCGATGAAAACTTAATAGCAGCATTTAACAGCGGGGCAGACTTTCACGCTGCTACTGCAGCTAAAGTGTTTGGTGTTGCGCTTAGCGATGTTACGCCGCAAATGCGAAGCCGTGCGAAGGCGGTGAACTTTGGCATTGTTTACGGCCAGCAAGCGTTTGGTCTAGCGCAAAGTTTGGGCATTGGGTTTAAAGAGGCAAAAGCCCTTATAGACCAATACTTTAAAATTCACCCAGGTGTGCGTGAATACTTGGACAAAACCGTTGCAACTGCAACTGCCAGCGGCTATGCCCAGACCATGTTTGGGCGCAAGCGCCACATTCCCGAGCTTGAATCAACCACTAAAAACATTCGTGCATTTGGCGAGCGAAGTGCAATGAACCATCCAATGCAGGGCAGTGCCGCTGACATAATTAAAATTGCTATGCGGCGTGTGCAAGAAAAATTGTTGGAATCCAACATTGAAGCCAGCATGTTAATTCAAGTGCACGATGAGTTGTGCTTCAGTGTGCTTGACACCCAAGCGGCGGAGCTTGAAGCGCTTGTGCGTGCGCAGATGGAAAACGTTTGTGAGATGAAAGTGCCGCTTGTGGTTGA
>CAYVDR010000212.1:0-2803 GCA_964450625.1 uncultured Senegalimassilia sp. | reverse complement strand
AAGGTGAATTTTAATGTCAGAAAAAGAAATAATTGTAGTACAAGGCAACAACACCCTAAGCGGCAGTGTTAAGGTGTCGGGGGCTAAAAATTCTGCGTTGAAGTTAATTGCAGCAGCGCTGTTAGGGCAGGGCAAAACTGTAATTCACAATGTGCCATGCATCAGCGACATTTCGGTAATGTCCGAAGTGCTGCGGCATTTGGGTGCAACTGTTATGCGTGCAAGTGAAACAAGCGAAAGCTTTGCCGACCCTGTTCACACGCTTATTGTTGACACTGCAAATGTCAATTCGTACGAAACGCCTTATGAGCTTGTTTCCAAAATGCGTGCCAGCATTTCTGTGTTAGGGCCGCTTATTGCGCGGTTTGGCAAGGCTAAAGTTGCAATGCCTGGGGGTTGTCAAATTGGTGCTAGAAAAATTGACATGCACCTTGTTGGCTTGGAAGCCCTTGGTGTTGAGTTTAGCGTAAGCCATGGCTACTTAAAGGCGTCTACCCCTAACGGGCTTCATGGCGCGCAAGTTACACTGGAGTTCCCCAGCGTTGGTGCCACGGAAAATTGCTTGATGGCTGCCGTGTGTGCTAAAGGCAAAACAACCATTGAAAACGCAGCTAGGGAGCCTGAAATTGCAGATTTAGCAAACATGCTAAACGCAATGGGCGCAAGCGTTTCAGGCGCGGGCACCCCTGTTATTGAAATTGAGGGCACTTGTTTAAGTGCGCTGCACCCTTGCGAGCACACAACGGTAAGCGACCGCATTGAGGCGGGCACGTTTTTGGTTGGCGGTGCATTAAGTACTGGTCCTTTAACAGTGGAAAACATTAACCCCAGCTACTTGCACATGGCATTAGTTAAGCTAAAAGCAATGGGTTGCACTGTTGAAACTGGTGCAAATTCTGTTACGGTTAGCCGCAGCACCAACCTTGTTCCAACCGACATTCAAACGCTGCCTCATCCAGGCTTTCCAACCGACTTGCAGGCGCAGTTCATGCTTTTGTGTGCGCTTGCTCACGGTAAGTCTATGATTAGCGAAAACGTGTTTGAAAACCGTTTCATGTTTGCTAGCGAACTTGCAAGAATGGGTGCCGATATTACAATTGATGCGCACCATGCGCTTGTCAGGGGCGCTACCACGCTGCAAGGCGCCGATGTTTCTGCAACCGATTTGCGCGCCGGTGCAGCACTGGTTCTTGCGGGCATTTTTGCGCAAGGCGAAACGCGAGTGCACAAAATTACGCACATCGACCGCGGCTACGAAAATTACGTTGGCAAGCTGTGTGCTTTAGGCGCAAACGTTTCGCGCAAACAGCTTTAATTAAAGAGTGAATTTAGGTATGGCAAAACATTCAAAGAAAAGTGAACTTAACGCAGCAAGTTTGCGCGAAACGTCGCGGCGCATGCGCAGTGCCACCATTGGCACGCACGTGCAACGCACCACTGCGCAAACGCGGCGCTCGGCAAAGAAAATGGGGCTTTCATCGGGGCGCAAGCAGCAGCGTGCTGTGCGCGGCGAGGTGCACAACGTGCGCCGCGCCCCTGCTGGCAGGAATGCACGAGCAGGGCGTGCCACAAACTTGGAATTTGCTGCATCGCAAAAGAGCAAAGGTGGCATTAAGCGCATTGCGGTCGTTGTGGTTGTGCTGTTTTTAATTGCTGCAATTGTTGCTGGCGTGGGCGCGTTTGTTTTAATAAACAACCTAAACGGCAAGCTTGCACTAAAAAATTCCGATGCTACATCAACGCTTGTGTCAGCAACAAGCGGGCAAGCTTACTACACGCTTGTTGCAGCCGACTTAGACGAAGAAGGCATGCCTTATTCTAATGATGGCTACGATGCGTTTGCGCTTGTTAGAACGGACGCCTCAACAAAAAAGGTAAACGTAATTGCAATTCCCGCTAACACACAGGTGTCGCTGAAGGACGGCAAGTACCACGCGCTTCGCGAAGCTGAAACAATGTATGGCGATTCCTCTTTAATAAGCGCTGTTGCAAACTTAACAGGTGTTGAAATTAACCATTTCGTAAGCGTTAATGCGCAAGGTGTCATGCAACTTGTTGATGCCCTAGGTGGCATTTCGGTTAATGTGGCAGAAGAGGTTGACGACCCGCGTGCTGGCAGCGTTTATTTGCCAGCAGGCCAGCAAACGCTAAGCGGCAAGGCGGCGCTAACGTATGCGCGCGCCACAAATTACACCGACAGCCTAAACACTAAAAGTGCTGCTCAGTCGCAGCTTTTGGTTCAAACTTCACTGGCAATGCTAACAGGTGGCAAAACGAATTTGGTCAACCTTATAGACAACGCTGGCAATTCGTTTGGCACCGATATTGCCTCAAGCGATGTGTTGTCAATGGCCGATTCCTTAAGCGGCATTACAGCAAGCAGTGTTTCGTTTACGCTAATTCCTGGCAGCGAAACAACAAGCAACAACGAAAGTGTTTATTCCGTTTCCTCAACCGATATAACAAATTTAATGCAGCGCATTGAAGCGGGGCAGTCAACCGAAACCACAACGCAGGCGCAAAGTGTTGACCCAGCAAGCTTTAGTGTAATAATTCGCAATGGTTCAGGCATTACGGGTGCTGCAGCGTCCATGCAAGCATCGCTTGAAGCCCTAAATTTCACCATAAAGGAAACGGGCAACACCGACACTTCAGCATACAACGAAACGCTTGTAATTTACACGGAAAGCGCCCATAAAGCCCAGGCGCAAACCGTGCTTGATGCCATGGGGCTTGGCAGGCTGGTGCAAAACACCGGTGCCTATTCTTACGATGCCGATGTGCTTGTTATTGTTGGCAAGGA
>CAYVDR010000211.1:0-2831 GCA_964450625.1 uncultured Senegalimassilia sp. | reverse complement strand
TCCTGTTAAACGTTTTGTTTGCGGCATCTTGGATGCTTGTAGCAGCAGCACTCACACATGCCCCTTTCAACCTTGAATAAAGATATACTTAAATGAATACAATATTGTGATAAATAGTACACGTGTTCTATATTCTAATTCAAGTTTAATAAGGAAAGTTCATTAGAAATTCATGTTGGGGGCTTTTGGAGTTAACCTCAATTTTGTTGCTGTGCAATAATTAGTGCATCGCACATCATGCATCTGTCGCTGTCAGCGTAGCATTGCGCATAATAGGGGTGTCCACATTTAGGGTTGATTATGAGGTCAGTGCTAAACCTATCCTCAAGTTCAGGGACAAGTTCGTCATTTTCATTAAAATGGTAGACTATATTGGAGTGTTTGCCAGTGTAATCGGAGTAATTAATTGCAATTTGAGGGTGTTTTTTAAACCAAGCTATTGTTGGCCTTCTTTCTGGAAGGTTAAAATAATTGTTAGCTTTTATAAAACAATCGTGAAAGTTTTGCTTGTCAGCAGCTAATGCCCACTGAATTGAAATTTGAGGGTCACACAAATTAATTGTAAGCCAATCGGGAAACTGAACTGAGCTTTCTATAAATTCCTGGGTGGGAATACACGTGCAAGAAACATCAATTGCTTTATTATGCAACTCTTCAATTCTTTTAAACCACGCCTGTTTTTTTTCATTTGTATGAAACCTTCCCACTTCATCATATGAAGTGCAAATCATAAAAGGGCAGTCCTTCAAAGCATCTAATGTTTCTTCTAAAAAATATTGCTTATTAATTAAATTAGCGGAAATGTATAGCAAAACACCCTTATTTGTAAACGCGTTCATTAATTCGAGCCACTCATTTTCACAACCATGCAGCTGACCTTCAAAAAAATCGCCACCAATTAATCCGAAAATTTTTGCACTTGCTTCATTAACAAATTTGGTTATTTTTTGCAGACGCAATTTCTTTTGCTCAACAGTTGTGGTGTTGCAAGAGTAGTCCTGTAGAAAACAAAAACTGCATTTATTTATGCAGTCTCTCCATGGGCGAATTTGAATAAAATGGGTTTGTTTGTTTTGGTCTTGGCTCATAAAAGCACCCTTCTAAGTTGCTCAAGCAAAAATTAAAGGAATACATAATGGAAAAAGATGGTGGCCGGTACAAGATTCGAACTTGTGACCTTGTGCTTGTAAGGCACCTGCGCTCCCGCTGCGCCAACCGGCCGTGTGAATTGCATTTTTATATATTGCCACATTTTTTTTGCCTTCAAAAATAAAGCACACTAAATTTTTAGTGGCAGCCTATTTGCAAGATTAAACGCAACACCGTTAGATTTAAAATTTCAGTTTACAAATTTTTTAATGGTATGTAGTGGGTTGGTTGTTAAACTTGTAGTTCATTTGAAGGTGAGGAGATTTCAAAAGTTTTTCTTGCGCGGTGCTTGCACTTAGTGTAGAGTACTCACTCGCAGCTTGCACGGGGTGTTAGCTCAGTTGGTTAGAGCGCCGGCCTGTCACGTCGGAGGTCGCGAGTTCAAGTCTCGTACATCCCGCCATTTTTTTGAACTGGCAAAATGGTAATTCCTTAAGCGTTTTCACGGCTTTAAAATTCATTGTAAAACAGTATAATTCCCAATCTAGTGCTTAAAGTTATGCAAGTTATCAAATGGTAATAGTTTTGCTAAAAAGCGGTTTTTGCAAAATTAAAGAAGAAAGGCATGAATATGTCTGGTGAATTTTTTATTACAAGGCGTGAAGAACTAAATACAGCTGCTGAATTGTTTCCAACAATAACGGATGCTCAACAAGCAATTGATGATTGTAAACAAATCTTAAAAAGCCCAGTTCAAACAAGTTATATTTTGAGTGACCCACACGGTGAGGCTGATGCGTTCGAAAATGTTGTTCAGGGCAGGGCAGGGCAGGTTCGCAAAACAGTTGAAAGCGCACTTGCTGAAACGCTGCCCGAAAAAGAAATTGATCGATTATGTGCAATAATTTCCTATGGGCTTGAGAAGATAACCTTTGAGGTGTCCTGCGCAAAAAACGCTAATCTATTTTATAAAAATACAGTTGCACAATTGGCTGTTGTGTGTGCTAAATGCGCTAGTGAGCACTGTAGCAGTAATCAACTTTATGACATGCTTACAGCTTTGAGGTCGCAAAATGCAATTGACGAAGCCAGAACAATGCTTAGTACAGCAAAGAAATGCAATTATTCGTTCAAGAAGTTGTTAAATCGAAAGGCTTTTAAAACCGCTCTTAGTCAAGCTATTGATGACGAAGAAATAGAAGATGTGATATTCGCTTTTTGCTGTATTGTTAGAACCTTGGTTGGTCATGATTTTTACATTGTTGGCGACATTTATGACCGTGGTCCTGCTCCAGATGAAATAATGGAACTCGTTGCTAATTTAAATAACTCAGATTCTGTTTCTTTGCAGTGGGGTAATCACGACATCGTGTGGATGGGGGCAGCACTAGGCCAGGCGGCGTGCATTGCACACGTTGTGCGAAATTGCGCACGCTACGGGAACTTGAACATTCTCAATAACACCTACGGTGTTGACCTTATGCCACTTTGCGCATTTGCTACAAAAGCTTACAAAAACGATGAATGTAAAGGCTTTGGCTTGAAAGTTGTGCCAGAGGAAATGTCTGAAGCCGAAGTTGAAATGACAGCGAAAATTCAAAAGGCAATGGCAATAATTCAGTTTAAAGTTGAAGCAGCATTAATTGATGAATACCCAGAGTTTGGCTTGGAAGACCGTAAGCTTCTGCACAAAATTGACTTCGAGCATGGCACAGTCAAGCTTGATGGCGTTGAATACGAGC
>CAYVDR010000210.1:0-2834 GCA_964450625.1 uncultured Senegalimassilia sp. | reverse complement strand
AGGCTTAAAGCGCAGCTTCAATTGCATGTGTCAATTCTTCGTAAGTTTCAAGCGCTTGAATTTTAGGATGCTCTTGCTTAATTTCTGGTGTGCTTTTGAACAAAAAGCCTGCCTTAGATGCATAGATCATGTCTATGTCGTTGTAGCTGTCACCTGCAGCAATTGTGTCAAACCCGCAGGTTTGAAGCGCTTTTACAGTTGTTAGCTTTGTTTGCTCGCAACGCATCTTATAGCCCACAATTTTGCCTTCTTCATTAACCTCAAGCGTATTGCAAAAAATTGTTGGCAGCCCAAGCTTTTGCATTAGTGGCGCTGCGAATTGCTCAAACGTGTCGCTTACAATTATCACTTGCGTTTGTGCACGCAAATTGTCTAAAAATTCCTTGGCACCTTCCATTGGGTCAATTTTTTGTATTACCTCTTGAATTTGAGGTAAGAAAAGACCATTCTCATTTAGCAAATTAAGCCTGTATTGCATGAGCTCATTGTAGTCAGGGATGTCGCGCGTTGTACGTTTGAGCCCTTCAACGCCACTTTCCTCGGCAAACTTCACCCATATTTCCGGAACTAAAACACCTTCCAGGTCAAGGCAAACAACATTCAATGACATAAAAACCTCCTAATAATTTTTTTGCTTTCACACTAAATTACCTACTGTTAATCCTCTTGATTTTCTGCTAGTTCATCGAGTGCTTCTTGCGGCGTAAACTCGCATGTCCCATCCCCAACTTTAACAACATCTATTGCATCCCCTGCTTTAACACTTCCGCCATGAAGAACAACAAAAAAGATACCCTCGCGTGGAAAAATGCAATCGCCAGCCAAATAGTAAATTGCACATTTTTTATGGCATACCTTACCCTGCTGCGAAAGCTCTAACAACACATCGCTGCCAATCTTAAGTTGACTGCCAAGAGGAAGCGCCATTAGGTTTATTCCCTCGCAAGTAATATTTTCAGCAAATGCGCCCTCAGCAACGTCAAGCCCACGAGCGCGTGCCTTTTCAATGGATTCCCACGCAAGCAAAGAAACTTGCCTGTGCCACGTACCTGAATGCGCATCACCCTCGACACCAAAACCCTCTTTAAGTACTATGCTGCCATTAACAACTTCTTTACGAGTGCCTTTCTTTTTTGACGTACACACAGCGCGAACAACGCCGTGTTCCGTGCTATTTGCATTAGGACCTTCCATTTTTCCTTTTTTAATCATTTCTCTCTCCGTTAATATTCATCTTCCAAACTCGCATGAGCAAGTGCATCAGCTTGAATGTTAGCAAACTTTTTGGCGGCAAAACGGTCAAGTGCCACAAGTGCCACCATTGCAGCGTTATCGGTACAAGCCTTTGCTGGCGGCATTATAAGCTTCACGCCGCGCGCATCACACATTTGCTCATAGGCATGGCGCAGCGTTGGATTTGCTGCAACTCCCCCACCAAGGCAAAACGTTGGCGCACCCGTTTCGTCAAGTGCCATGTTAGCTTTTTTAACCTGCACGTCCACAACAGCAGCCTCAAAACTTGCACAGATGTCGGGCAAGTTAAGTTCCTCGCCCGCTTCACGCTGTTTGTCTATGTAAGTTACAACAGCAGTTTTTAAACCCGAGAGACTGAAACGAAAATCGTGCGAGTGCATTAGCGCGCGTGGGAAATTAACAGCTTTCGGGTTGCCACTTGCTGCAAGCTTTGAAATTTCCGGACCTCCTGGGTAGCCAAGCCCTAAGGTTTTTGCAACTTTGTCAAACGCCTCACCCACAGCGTCGTCGATTGTCTCGCCTAAAATTTTGTATTTGCCCCAGCCTTGCATGTGAACAAGCATTGTATTGCCACCAGAAACCAGCGACACAACCGCAGGGGGCTCAAATGAAGGCTCACCAATTTTATTGGCATAGAGGTGGCCTTCCATGTGGTTTACGCAAATGAGCGGCAAATTGCGTGCCCACGCTGCCCCTTTAGCAAATGCCACACCCACAACAAGTGCACCAACAAGCCCTGGCGCATACGTTACAGCCACAGCATCTATGTTTGCCCACGTTAACTTTTGCAACTGTTTATTATTGTTTGAGGAAGAAAACGCTGCAAGGTTTTTGGATGCGACGTCAAAGCATTCGTCGCACACACCACAAATTGCCTCAACGTGTTTGCGACTTGCAATCTCAGGCACAACACCGCCAAAGCGCGAATGAAAGTCTATCTGGCTTGCAACGACGTCTGCCAAAATCCTACCTTTGCCATCAACTATTGCTGCTGCTGTTTCATCACAAGAGCTTTCAATTGCCAAAATTACAGGGCTTGGCAAGTTTTCTACAGCACAACCCCCGCTTGTGCTTTCACTGTGCGCTTGTGCACAAAACGCATCGTCAACTTGCAAGTTCATGCCAGCAACATTGGACTTAGCATTTTGTGTACCTGCTGCCAAGCGCAAAACATCGCTAATGCTGCCACTGTATATTGCAGCAGCCTCTCCACCAGAATAATAGTGCTTCCGCTCCCCTATTTTTTGCATGCCAAACGCTTCATAAAACGCCCTGGCACCTGCATTCGATTTGCGAACTTCAAGACTTACACTGCGTGCACCTAAGTCACGTGCATCCGATAGAACATGTGCAAAAAGCGTTTTCGCAACACCACGCCTGCGGTGGCTTTCGGCGCATGCAACCTTCAGGATTTCAAGACGCCCATCAACTACTAAACCACCGCAATAGCCAATTAACTTGTCATTTTCAGCACTGCCTGTGCTTTGTTCATGAGGCTGAACAGAAGCCATCCACCACGTGCGGTTTTTGTGCTGCAAATCAGCTTCAACCACAGACGCATTCCACGCATCGCTTCCCAT
>CAYVDR010000209.1:0-2871 GCA_964450625.1 uncultured Senegalimassilia sp. | reverse complement strand
TGCCTTGCAAAACGTTTACTTGCTCGCTAAGTTTTAGCTCGCTTACGTTTTCAGTTGCAAGTGCCACAGCGCCAGGCGAGATGTCAGTTGCATAAACTTGTGTGTTTGGCCGCTCGTGCGCAATGGAGCATGCAATGCAGCCGCTGCCAGTGCAAATGTCTGCAACTAAAAGTGGCTCGTCGGTTGGTTGCTGTGCATCAAGCAAGTCAAGCGCACAACTTACAAGCACTTCAGTTTCAGGGCGGGGGATTAAAACCTCAGGCTTCACCTTCAAATTTATGTAGCGAAACTGCGTTGTGCCTGTGATGTATTGCAATGGCATGCCCTTCGCACGCTTGATAATGCAAGCTTTAAATTCTTTAAGTTCGCTGCGTGAAAGCGGCCTGTCAAAGTTGGTGTAAAGCCAAACTCGTGGTTTGTCAAGCACGTGCGAAAGCAACCATTCAGCAGACAAGCGAGCATTTTCGCAGTTGTGCTTGGTAAGGTAGCCACATGTCCAATCAAGCGTGGCTTTAATAGTCCAAATTTTAGTTGCTTCCAAGGAATGTTTCCTAAGAGTTTAGTGGTTAAATTTCAGTATGTGAAGCATCAATACTAAACAGCTTCTTCAAGTTTTTTAGCACGGTCAGCCGCTTGAAGTGCAGTGATAACACTGCCAAGTTCACTGCCTTCAAGCACACCTTTATACGTTGCGTTAAAGCCAATGCGATGGTCGGTAACACGGTCTTGCGGGCCATTGTATGTGCGAATTTTCTCCGAGCGGTCTCCTGAGCCAATTTGCGCCAAGCGTTGCGCACCTTCTTGTTCGTGCTGTTCAGCAAGCATTTTTTCGTAGAGGCGAGCACGCAAAACAGCCATTGCGGCAATCCTGTTTTGAATCTGCGATTTTTGGTCTTGCGATTGCACAACAAGCCCTGTTGGAATGTGAGTTATGCGCACAGCTGAATCGGTTGTGTTGACGCATTGCCCGCCAGGCCCACCAGCACGGTAAACATCTATGCGCAGGTCGGTTTCTTTGATTTCAACTTCCACTTCATCAGCCTCGGGCAAAACAGCAACAGTTGCAGTTGATGTGTGAATGCGCCCCTGGCTTTCCGTTTTAGGCACACGTTGCACACGATGCACGCCACTTTCGTATTTCATAACTGAATAAACACGCTCACCCTTAACCTTAAACTGCACTTCCTTAAAGCCGCCAGCATCGCAGGGGTTTGTGTTAAGCACTTCCAACTTCCAGCCACGTGAGCTGCAAAAGCGCTGGTACATGCCAAAAAGGTCGCCAGCAAAAATGCCAGCCTCATCGCCGCCTGCCGCAGCGCGAATTTCAACAATGATGTCCTTTTCATCGGCAGGGTCGGTTGGGATTAGCATAAACTTTATGTCTTGTTCAAGCTGCGGCAGCTTTTCTTCAGCAGCAGCAATTGTTTCTTGCGCAAACTCCTTCATGTCGGCATCTGCCAGCAATTCCTTTGCTTCTTCAATGTCTGCCAATGCACTTAAATATTCCCGTGAGCTTTCAATTAGTGGACCTTGCTTTGCATATTCTTTAGCCAAGCGGTTGTATTCCTTTTGGTCTGCCAAAATTGAAGGGTCGCTCATTTTTGACTGCAAATCCTCGTAGGCAGAAATTATTTTTTCAAGCTTTTCTTTCATGTTGTTTTGCATGGTTTTCCTTTAAGTGAAGCATTTGTTTGTATGCATTTGAAAATTGTATAACAACATGGTTTTTTGCGAACTATACTTTTGCAAACAACACGCAAACGAAAGATACGAAAATGGCTGAACAACAAAATTTAGCAGTGCCTGCTTGGGCGGGCAAACAAACAACGCAAGCAAACCTTGTGCTTGAAGGCGGTGCAATGCGCGGGCAATTTAGCGCAGGCGTTATTGATTATTTTTTGCAGCATGGGCTTTTTTGCAACCATGTAATTGGCGTGTCCGCTGGGGCTTTAGTGGGCTACTGTTACAAAGCAGGCGAGGTTGGCAGGACGTGCTTTTTAAACATGAAGTATGCCCAAAACCCGCATTACCTTTCATTCAGAAGTTTGTTTACCACGGGCAACATTTACGGTCGCAAGCTGGCATTTCACGACATCCCCGAAAAGCTTGACCAGTTCAACTTCGATGCTTTTTACGCATCCCCCATTAAGCTTACCGCTGTGTCTTCTAACCTTGAAACTGGCGAAGCCGACTACCACGACATTGAGGACTTAAGCGAAAACGCCGACTTGCCATACCTTGTTGCATCGTCTTCCATGCCAATTGTTAGCCAAATTGTAAACGTTGACTCAAAGCAGCTGCTTGACGGCGGCACATGCGACAGTGTGCCAATTGAATACAGCAAACACACTGGCGCAAAAAAGCATGTTGTTGTTCTAACTCAGCACGAAAGTTATGTAAAGCCACCAATGAAACTTATGCCAATTGCAAGGCAAATGTATTCAAGTTACCCTTACTTTCTTGAGCGCATGGAACACCGCCACATTGAGTACAACCGCTTGTACAAACGCCTGGCACAAATGCATGCCTCAGGTGAGATTTTTGTTATTGCGCCTGCTAAACCTGTTGAAATTTCTAATATGGAGCATAACCAGGACAAGCTTTTGGATCTTTATTGCCAAGGATATGAACAGGCTGCCCTTAACTGGGGCGCGCTGCAGCATTACCTGTACGCGTAGTAAAGCAACATTGCCATTTTTTCGTGTTTAAAAGTGGCAAACGCTATTTACATGCAATATTAAACACCACTGGCAGAAACATTTTTCGTCCTCCGCCATGCTTTGCGTTAGCGCAAGAGAAAGCTTTAGCAAACTGCCATAATCAAAAGCCTGCCCCACCAACCAATTAGTGTGTTATAGTGTACTTAACAAG
>CAYVDR010000208.1:0-2886 GCA_964450625.1 uncultured Senegalimassilia sp. | reverse complement strand
TTCTAGAAAATTGATAAAACGTAACTTGTAGGTTACGTTTTAGTGTAACTGTGCGGTTACGCTTTTTCATTATGAAAAAGTCAATTTTTAAAGATGTACCTGCGTATACGCCTAATTTAAAGCCCACTCAAACGCCTGACATGGCAAAAACTTTAGGCAAGAATGTTAAGTGCTTAAGAAAGCGAGCACGCATGACTAAAACCATGTTTGCTGCAATGGTAGGGATTGGAAGACCACAGCTAAACAGGATTGAAAACGGCACTGCTGATGTAAGGTTGTCGATGGTGCAGGAACTTGCAGACGCACTGGAAGTTGACGCAGAGAAATTGCTGTTTGGGAAGGGTGATGAGATTTAATTAAACCAAAACCTGCACGGGAGCATTAAAGTAAATCAACAACAAAAACTACGCAGCAGCATTCAGGCGCAAGCACCTAAAGCAAATCTATTAAATGGGCATTGCGTTTAGTGGCAATTTGCTTTGGTTGCAAGACGTGAGCAGTATTAGTTAAGTGATTTGTGCGATTGAATTTCGCCATGTTTCAGAGCGAAATTCTTCTATAGTTACACGCGCCTCACCCTTGTTTCAACAAGCGAAAAAATTGACAAAATTTAATTAAAAATTACACTAAAAAGTTCCGAAAATTGGCAAAAATTTTGCAAAAATTTGCACCGCTCTGACCTGCGGTTTTAAAAAACCTAACTTAGTTACTTGAAAGAGCAAACTCAAAAAAGACAAAATTTGCTCTTCTGAAAAACACGCATTTTAGCGAAAGGAGTAACATGCGCTATTTTCAAGTTTTGTGTCAGCTAAAAGAAGGTTCTTACGCAAGGAGGCTAATTGAAACGACGGGAGTTTTATGTCATGAGTACGACATGCAAGTTGCAGCTTTTTTAGACGAGGCAGAAGACATGCAAAAAAGCTATGCGCACTTAAATGTTATTTCACGCAACAATTATATTTCGCAAAAAGATGTCTGGAAAATTGCTGAGAAAAGTTTAGCTTACTGGAAAATTGCAGACGAGCTTGGCATTGTGGAAGTTTATGAAAGAGCGCTTGTAGACACATCATTCTTTCCGTACCAGGGTGAACTACAAAAACTGACACGGCTTATGCCATGTCTTGAAATGAAGGATTTAATTATTGACCACAAAAAATCTGTTAAAGAAATTGAAGCGCAGGCTAAGGACAAAGCTGCTTGTCAAAAGCTTGCAGACACAACACCATGGGCAGGCTCATTAAACGCTGAACTAAACCGCATTTTTGAGAAAAACAATAACAGCGCACAAGCAATTGACAAATGTGACCAGCATAGAGTTATTCAACCCGTGCATTACATGTTTGACAGCGCAGATAATCACCGCATTCAAGCTGCAATTTCAGCCCTTGTAAACGCCAAACTAGAATGTGGCGCACTTTGTTCTAAGCGGGTTATTGAGATTGATTTTGACTTGTTCGATTCGAAGGAGGGTTCATCTTTTCACACGCTAAAAACATCAGAATTGCTTAACGATTCCCTTGGGTTTGCACTAAGCGGCAACACCGTTGTTTTAAAGTATGGCAAAAGCGAAACATATGGAAGCTATGATTTAAAAGCGTTTAAAAATTTCTCAAAAATGCTTGAAATCTTGCAGCCTTATGTTTTAGATACACTATTAATTCTTGCAATTAACAACCGCAGCAAATCGCTTGTGACTAAGGTTGAAAACATGCTTGATATGCCTGTTGTTCACTTACAAGCACAAGCCGAAAGCAACAGTTGCCTAACAAAAGAAAGTGCTCTTAAAAACTATGCTCTAAAAGCCAAAGAAGACAAAATTTCACTTGATGCAAACCTAGAAAAACTTTTAGATGCGGCAAAAAGTAACCAAAATTTGACCTCAGGTGATGCGATATATAAAACATGGCGGGCACGTACTGTTGCAGACCACACCTACAAACCTGAAGTCGATAAATTTTGCGAAAGGGCTGCAAATAAAAGCACCGAAACAAATGCCATGCAAAAACTTGATGAACTCATTGGGCTTAAAAATGTAAAGGCGCAGATAAAGCAAATTTTAGCTAGCATAAACATGAGCAAAGTAAAGCGCTCAATGGGCATTGAACCTGAAAGCCACACACTTCACCTTGCGCTCAAAGGTTCACCTGGAACTGGAAAAACCGAAGTTGCAAAGCTTTATGCTGAAATTTTAAAAGAGGCTCATGTTTTGCCAACGGGTACACTGGTTGTTAAAAATGGGGCAAGCTGGGACATTGACGAAGGCTTCGAAGAAGCACGTGGCGGCGTGTTATTTATTGATGAGGCCTATGCACTTGCGCCATGTAGTGGGCTTATAACAAAGCTAATCGCAAACATGGAAAACCACCGCAAAGAAGTTGTAGTAATTTTAGCTGGGTATAAAGACCACATAGACTCGCTGATTTCCACAAACCCTGGCTTTAAATCAAGAATTGGTTTTGAAATTGAATTTGCTGACTACACCACAGACGAGCTCATGGAGATTTTCAAGCTTATGTGCAAAAAGGAAGGCATGCTAATTCAAATTGATGCAGAAAATGAAATTAGAAACATAATTAACCGTGCAGGCAGAAGATCTGACCAAGGCAACGCTAGGTTTGTTCGCAAGCTTTTTGAAGATGCGTGCATGAATAAGGATTGCAGGCTTAATGCCATACAAGAAAAACGTGCGAGTTACACTTTCAAGAAAGAAGAAATCGTAACACTCACCAAACAGGACGTTTTGGGACTCAACACAGGCGATATTGACAAGAACGCTTGGGATGAATTGATGAGTTTGATTGGCTTGCAAGCTGTTAAAAACGAGCTGAAAAGAATTGTTACGTTTAACAAGCTGCAGAAAGTAAGACGTTCACGGGGTATTAAATG
>CAYVDR010000207.1:0-2905 GCA_964450625.1 uncultured Senegalimassilia sp. | reverse complement strand
CGTATTGTGTAAAAATAGCGTATTCCAAATGCAACTAGCAAACAAGTTGTTAACGGGTAAAGATACCACGAATCTTTAGCGAAAAGTACAAAACACAAATTAGCGTTGCCGCTCGCACTGGTAGAATTATGAAGAAGAATGCTTTAGCCAGAACGCATCTTAAACCAAATGAGCAGGCGTATATCTGTAACTAGGAATAAGCCTGTCACCCTGTTGGTGGCGTAAGTTCAATTTTAAAAATAACCCGCAGACAGCTGTTAATGTTGATTCCAAAAATTTAATTTAAATTGCTTGACGGAGTTAGTATTCATACGTATACTTAAGCGCTTTAATTTTTGCAATTAAATGTGGTGTTGAAATTTTTTTAGCACTGTGAATTGTGTCGAAAGGATTGCGCGTGGCAAGAACTTCTAAAAAGTCAGAAAAAACACCTGAAACAACGGCTAAAAAAACAGCAAAACGGAAACCAAAAAAAAGTTCTACGGAAAACGTAGAGGCTAAGGAAACTAAAATAGCAGCAAAAGAAGCGAAGTCAAAAACAGGGCGCAAAAAAACGGCTGCTGCAACTAAAACAAAATCGAAAAAAGCATCTGGTACGAAAACCAAACCTAAGGCTAGTGCAAAAACGAAAAAATCGGCTGAAAAGAAAGCTAGCACAAAGCCTGAACAGGAAGTAGTAACCGAAGAAGAGGCAATTGAGGTTGCAGAAGGCGAAGAAGAAATTGTTGACTTCGTTGAAATTGAACGCCAAAACAGCATTAAAGATGTTGAAAGCGAAGAAGAAGACGAAGAGCTAGAGTCAATTGAGGACGTTGAGGTTGAACCAGACCTTACAAGCGAAGACGTTGCGGAAGCCGAAAAGACCGAGGCGGATGCTGCAGCAGAAAACGATACAGAAGACATTTTAGAAGGCATCCCTGAGGAAGAGTTAAAGGCTGCCTCTACAATCTCGCTCCCAAAAGTTAATGCATCTAGCAAGCGTTCATCTTCTGTTCGCAAACGCAATGAGGCGGCAAATGTTACTTTGCTAACGGGCGACCCTGTGCGCATGTACTTAAAAGAAATTGGTAAAGTTGATTTGCTAACAGCGGCACAAGAGGTTGACTTGGCTATGAAAATTGAAGCAGGGCTTGCTGCCACCGCTGAACTTGACAATGCCGATGAAACTGGTCGTGAGCTAACGCGCAGGCAACGCAGGCGCTTAGGGCGCATTGAGCAAGTTGGCTGGGACGCCAAGCAGCTTTTAGTTGAAGCTAACTTGCGCCTTGTTGTGTCCATCGCAAAGCGCTATGTTGGCAGGGGAATGCTGTTTTTGGATTTAATCCAAGAGGGCAACTTGGGTCTTATTCGTGCTGTTGAGAAGTTTGATTACACAAAAGGCTTCAAGTTTTCAACTTATGCAACTTGGTGGATTCGCCAAGCAATTACGCGCGCCATTGCGGATCAGGCTCGCACTATTCGCATTCCTGTGCACATGGTCGAAACAATTAACAAGATGATACGCATTCAGCGTCAGCTTTTGCAGGAACTTGGTCGTGAGCCCACGCCTGAAGAAATTGGCGAGAAGATGGAGCTTCCCGCTGAACGCATTCGCGAAATACAAAAGATAAGCCAAGAGCCTGTGTCGCTTGAAACTCCAATAGGCGAGGAAGAGGATTCTCAGCTTGGTGACTTCATTGAAGATGATGGTGCAGTTGTGCCAGTTGATGCTGCAAGCTATTCAATGTTGCGCGAGGAACTTAAGAGTGTCTTAGACGGGCTTGCTGACCGTGAGCGCAAGGTTATTATGCTGCGTTTTGGTTTGAAGGACGGGCACCCTCGCACTCTTGAAGAAGTTGGGCGTGAATTTGGTGTAACACGCGAGCGAATTCGTCAAATTGAAGGCAAAACATTGGCAAAGTTGCGCCACCCAAGCCGCTCTTGCAAATTAAAGGATTTCTTAGAGGTTTAAGTTTAGAAGGCAGGCTTGCAAAAAGTTTAAGCAAGCTAAAAGCTCTTTAATTCTTCTTAGAATTAAAATCACAAAGAAGCAAGTTTTAATAGCACTAGCAGCCTAGAAATTTTGCTAGTGCTATTTTTTTATGTCTATTGCAGGCTTTACGCCACCAAGTGCTTTAACAATTGCATTTACGATAAAGCCCGTTGTGCATGCGGCAACAAGTGTGCCCTCGCGAATGCCAACAATGCCTTGTAGCGTGATTAGCGATGTCGTTGTTGCAATTACAACGCACATCACATCGAAGCCAACTTTTGTGTAGCCAAAATTCCATCCTGTTTTCAGCGTAATTGCTGCTACAAGTGCTTCAGCACAGTTCATTGCTATGTTTGCAACAACAGTAAGAGCAACACCAAAAGCTAGCAAGCAAATTCCCAGTGCAAGCACGAGAAAAGAGATTGCATAGTTTGCGGGGGTGAATGAGCTTAAAAGCCATGTGAAAAAGTCAACGCTTAGGCTAAACAGCACCGAAATTGGAATTTGCAAAAGTGCGGTTAGCTTAAAGCGCCTGCGTAGTATGATAATTTGCCCCAACAACAGCAGCATATTCCAAGCAAACATGAACATGCCGTAAGACACGCTTGGGAATGCACATGACAAAACAAACCCAGTGGATGAAATGGGGCTTGTGCCCGTTTTAGATTCTGTTACAACAACGATGCCTGCTGCCATGACAACAATGCCAACGGCTAGCATGCAGCATCGCATGGCTAACTGCTTCATTTTTGAATGCTTCTTTCTTTGGGGGACTTGACTGCAGTTTAACGCAATATTCAATGTTGAGCTAGGTAAGTCTTTAGATCTTCTTCTTTAGTAGGTTTTGTAGTAATCAAGCGGCATTTAAAGGTATTGTCAATAAAATTTCTCAATTTGCCTTACAGTAAGATTCATGCTATTCTTGAGAGGTTG
>CAYVDR010000206.1:0-2907 GCA_964450625.1 uncultured Senegalimassilia sp. | reverse complement strand
CACCAATCCACCAAAATTTTATCAACCTGTTCAGGCACTACTTAATTACAGGCGGTATGCCTGAAGCTGTTCAGGTGCAATTAAATTCAAATTCCGATTTAGGCAGTGTACGCGAGGAACTGCAAGAAATTGTTCGTTTATACAGGGAAGACATTTCAAAGTATTCACAAAGCCGAACCTTACAAATAAAGGCAATTTTTGATGCAATTCCAACGCAGCTCGCAAAGGAAAATAAGCGATTTCAAATTAAGGATATTAAAAGTAATGCAAAATTTGACCGCTTGGAAGGCAATTTTTCATGGCTTATTTCGTCGGGGGCTGCGCTAAAAGCATTAAATGTAACCGAGCCTAAACTTATGCTTCAACGCACAGCGCAAAACACGCGCTTTAAGCTTTTTGCAGCAGATGTTGGCATGCTCCTGGCGCAATACCCCGCACAGGTTTCAATTGATGCCTTAGTTGGCAAAAAGTCTATAAACTTTGGTGCGGTCTATGAAAACTTTTTTGCCCAAGAGCTAAAAAATGCTGGCTTGCCACTTTACTATTACCGCAACAGCAAAAAAGGTGAAGTTGATTTTCTTGTCGAAACACAAGCTGGTAAAATTATTCCTGTTGAAATTAAATCGGGTAAGGATTATAAAAGCCACCGCGCATTAAATAACTTGCTTGAAACAAAGGAATATGGCATTGAACAAGCAGTTGTGCTATCGGAAGACAACGTAAGCATGGGGCAGAAAGCGGGCAAAAGCGTTTATTACCTTCCAATTTACATGGCGGGTTTGCTTGCCGCTGAAGCTGTTCAAATTCCCAATTGCGAACTTACAAACTTCAATGCAACACAGCTGAAGTGGTAAAAATTAGAGGTTTGTCCAAGCTAATCTAAAAGTTCCCTAAAACCAGCAATTTATAGGGAACTTTTTGCAAATAAAATATCAAAAATGTTCCCTAAATATAAAAAGCTGCAAGACCTCAGCAATGCGTCTGTCACGAGTATTAATTTCGCAGTGAGGTAGCGCACTTCGGCTGCGTGTTGCCTGCAAGCATTTGGCAAGCCTGCTTTTGCTCTTCTAAGTCTGTTTTATTAGCTTTGCTCAAATAGTGGCTAAAGCATTACTTCTCTTGAGTTGCTAAACAGTATTTTTGGTTGCGGCTGCGTGCTGCTTCAATTCGTTGGATCTTGCCATTTGCTATTAGCTTCTTCAATTGGTACGTAACCGTGCTTCTGGGAATTGATAAACCCTTAGAAATTTCTGCAGCGCTGCAACGTTCATTATTTGAAATAAAGTCTAAAATTTTATCTGTGGATTTACCCTTACTTTCGCTTGCATGACCTTTGCTGCTATTTTCGCAGTTGCAAGCTTTTTGTTTGCCTTGCAATGTTCTTTGCTCCGCTACTGTGTGTAACTCACCTTTCACAAGGACATTACGATTAACCCCAGAACAGGCAGTACTTTCATTTTCCGTTTGCAAGTTGCATTTGCAAAATTCAAGAGTAAACATTGATATTGAATCTCGCACCATTAAATTTACGCACTGTGCATGTGCAAGTTCTGCTTTCATAAGCCTAAAGCCAGTTCCACGATTTTCCGCAACAAACCCTCCTTTATAAGGCGTGGATTCTAAAATGTCTGCTAGGTATTGGTTTCTAGTTGATGAATATCCAGCAATGTCTATGGTGTCAGCCGTTACTGTTCCAAAAAGCCCACCAGGACTTAGCACTTCAAGCCTATTGTTATAAAGGTTTACTTGCACTTGTGTTCCTCGTGCAAGCGGCGAATAATCCCTGTGCATTAGTGCATTACAAACCGCTTCGCGCACGGCAGCTTCCGGGTAGTCTGGCACATCAATTCGCAACGCACCATCCATAACACCACCAAGTCTGGTGTTTTTTTGCACTGCAGCAATTGTGTCTTCAATAATTGCTGGAATTGAGCCCACCATTTTTTGTGAATCCAAAAACTTAACGCCATTTTCAGGTGCTTTAGTAGTGCCAGGGTATGCAGCAAATGTTACGGTTAAACGAGGAAAGTACTTTTGAGGGTACACTCCAAGCGCTAATAACCCTGCCAATGTTGGATGCATTTCGCCAGCGGAATCTTTGTTTGCGATGCGCAGTGCAATAGCAATTTCATCATCGCTGAAATGAAGAAAAAGCCTTGGGTGCAGCTTCTTTTGTCTGCCAATAACACCTTGCAACAGTGCTTTATCGATATCGTGCATGCTAGCTTCCATGACCATATCAATATCATGTACAGGTTGAGTTTTATCTTCTAAAAGCCTATCAATTTCATACTGGCTAAGCAGCCTGTCACCATCAAACGTTCTTATATATGAACCGCGATACATTCCCTTTGTTTTCACGTAACATGGCTTATCACGTGGCAAAATTTCAGGAATCCTTGCAATGACAATATTAGATTTACTATATTCAATTATCTCTATATCAGCCCTAACTGGCGGCGTAAGCTTGTCAGAACACAAGAGCGCTAAAGAATCTGCAATTCTTTTTGCGCTAAAGCCAGCTGCAGGAGCAAAATTGTTTTGCTCGGATAAGCCTAACATTATAATTCCTCCCGACCCATTTGCAAAAGCTGAAATTGTTTCAGAAATGCTTTTAGGCAACTGTTTTACTGATTCTTTTACCTCAATAAACTGGGTGTCCGTTTCGGATTGCTTAAGGCGATGAATAATGTTTTCAACATCTTCTGCACTTGTTGCTGCATCCATAGTATGCCTTTCTGTGCACATGTGGTTCTGCTATCTTGCTAAAATCTTACTAACTTGCTAAAAAACTTTGACTATATTAGCAAGATATTACCAAGTTAGCAAGTTAATTTAGTAAGTAAAACCAGCAATTTATAGGGAACTTTTTGCAAATAAAATATCAAAAATGTTCCCTAAATATAA
>CAYVDR010000205.1:0-2940 GCA_964450625.1 uncultured Senegalimassilia sp. | reverse complement strand
ATTCGCAAAATTTGTGGGCTAGATGAAAATAGCTCACGCTTGGTTTTCTACAAGGAAAACATTTTAAACCGTCAGGCACTGAACGCAATTTTTGAACAGGAAAACGTGGATGCAATCATTCATTTTGCAGGTTTTAAGGCTGTTGGTGAAAGCGTGCAAAAGCCTCTTGAGTACTATCACAATAACATTGAAGGCACGCTAACACTTTGCGATGTTGCACGAAACAACGGTGTTAAAAACATTGTGTTTTCTAGCAGTGCTACAGTCTACGGTGAGCCAGAATTTATTCCAATTACGGAAAGTTGCCCAAAGCATGCGTGTACAAACCCCTATGGCTGGACAAAAAGCATGCTTGAGCAAATTTTGAGTGACATTTACGTTGGCGATAACGAATGGAACACAGTAATTTTACGTTACTTCAACCCCATTGGTGCGCATGAAAGCGGCCTAATTGGTGAAGACCCAAAAGGCATCCCAAACAACTTGCTGCCTTATGTGGCGCAAGTTGCAGTTGGCAAGCTTAAAAGTGTTGGAGTTTTTGGCAACGATTATGCAACGAAAGATGGCACAGGTGTGCGCGACTACATTCACGTTGTCGACTTAGCACGTGGTCATGTTGCAGCCCTTGAGTGGATGGGCGGTAAAGTTGGCAGTGGTAAACCAAGTGGCATTGGCAGTATTGCTGGCGAAGCTGTTGAATGCGGCAGCCGTCGTGGCGTGGGCATTTTTAACTTGGGCACTGGAAAAGGCTCAAGTGTGCTTGAAGTAATTGCCGCTTTTGAGCGCGCTTGTGGTCATGAAATTCCCTATGAAATTAAGCCTAGGCGTGCAGGTGACATTGCCGAAAATTATGCGGCTTGTAATAAAGCTCACGAAGAGCTTGGCTGGAGTGCTGAATTTGACCTAGACCGTATGTGCGTTGACAGTTGGCACTGGCAGTCGCACAACCCTAATGGTTACGAAGACTAATTATTTGGCACTTTGTTTCTGAATTGTTGAATGGCGGTTGTAATAAAAAATAGTTTCAAATTGGAGGGTTGTAATGTTGCAGAGAGGTGAGCTAAAAAACGAGTTCATTCAAATTCGCCCATGGAATGATTGCATAAATAAATGCACGTTTTGCTCTTTGCGTCAACACCCAAGCAGTAAAACAACATTGCAGCAAAAAAAGGCTAGGCTTTTAAAGGCAGCAAATATAGTGCGTGAGCAGAAAGCAAGCAAAGTTGGGCTTATAGGTGGTGAATTTTTCGAGGGGCAGCTTAAGGGCTGCGAAGAGGAATGGCTTTTAT
This sequence comes from uncultured Senegalimassilia sp., assembly GCA_964450625.1. Classification (GTDB taxonomy): domain Bacteria; phylum Actinomycetota; class Coriobacteriia; order Coriobacteriales; family Eggerthellaceae; genus Senegalimassilia. The sequence goes on along the minus strand of CAYVDR010000205.1, from coordinate 1,651 downwards.
TACTTGATGCTTTGCAGTGTGTTGGCTCTGAAATTTTTATTACGGCAAACCTTATTCACGAACAGTACTTTTTGGATGAAACTATAAAAGCTTTAAATGGCAACTTACTGCTGTGCACATCATATGATGAAGTTGGCAGGTTTCATACGCACAAATGCAAAGATGCTTGGTTTCAAAGAATTAATAATTTGCACAACAAAGGCGTTAATTTGTTTTGTACATGCATTCCCACGCAAGAATTTGTTAGTGCAAACACCGAATTCCCAGAGTGGCTTGGCATAAATTTGTGCGACCCACATGGTTCAATTGAATGGTTAATAAACGTTGACAAGGCGCATTACCATGAACGCCTGCTTAAAGACAACAAACATTTCAATTTGCCCAAACGTAAAAGTGCCATAGCTTGGATGCGTAAACACCCTGCTATTGTAAGGAATTATGCTGATTATAAGACAACGCACTCCAACACGATTTATGGGTTTAATGAAAAGGACGAAGTTGTGTTAGAAATAGAAGGACGCCTAAGCGGGGTTGAATTTAACAACCCCAACTGCGGGCACCCTTATTTTTGTTTATGTTATGCCGACAGCGACAAATGCATGATGTGTGATGCAGCAACTATTGCTCGTCTGTCTTAGAAATAAGCAGCAAAATGCCACTAATAAAATCTAGAAAAATTAAAGTACAAACGCCAAACACAGCAGTATTTGGGCGCGTGCCTTTGTAAATGCCCCAGCAGCAAACTGTTAATGGGATTGACCAAGCAAGTGGAATAAGTAAAATTCCAAACGTAACCAAGCCACCAATTCCCCAGCCAACACATGTTGCGACACCCAGAGCAAATGCAATTAGACGAAGCGTTTTGTCCGTTTCACTAACCTCGTACTGCACGGCAGCATCCTGCGAAGCCCATGCGCCTGTTTGACCAGGTTGTGCATTTCCGTAACTTGGCGATTGATAACCTTGAGCATTAGCGTTGTAATTTGCCTGAGTTTCTGTGGTGCTTTGCGTGCTTGCTGGTTGAATTTGCTCACTAGTTGCTTGTGGGGTCGTTGCTGTTTGTTCACCAGAAGTTGTAGCATTTGCGCTAGGTTGTGCAGAAGCTTCACTGCTAGATGCTTGCGCTTGTGAAGTTGTTGATGCGGTGCTAGAAAGCGTGCCGCCGCATTTCACACAAAATTTTGCTGAGTCTTCATTTTCCATTGCGCATAACGAACAAGTTTTCATTGTTAAACCTTTCACTGCGTTTGTGTAATATGGCAAATTGTAACACCTGTGTTGGCGCATGGTATACTTAATTTTTGTTAGAAAGAAACTACACATTAAAGGCTTTAATGATGCAAAACAATGAAATTCCAAACGGTTTTACAGGCTTTTCTAAAAAGCGTCCTTCAAATTTTAGCAGTGCAGCAGATGAGCTGCGTCAACACGAAGAGCGGCTTGGCGAATATAAAACAACCAGCAAAAACCAGTTGTTTCAGAATATAGAAGCAGCAAATGCTGAAGATGCACTAAATGATTCCACAAAAAATTATGACAATGCAACAAGCTTCAACCCCGAAGAACTTGATAAAATTCCTGAAACTTCAAGGCGTTGGTCTTGGGTTGAGGTTGACCTTAGCGCCATAAGACACAATGCCATGGCTGTAAA
>CAYVDR010000204.1:0-2948 GCA_964450625.1 uncultured Senegalimassilia sp. | reverse complement strand
GTTTTTGGGGTTGTTTTGCGCAAGGCGAATGCGCTCGTTTTCCTCAGCATCGGAAAGCCGAGTGTAGACAGGAAGCAACAGCGCTGGCTGGTGGCGCTGTTTGTCAAATGGGTTGGCAGCACCCTCCTGCCAAGCAGCTTGCAAGGCTGCAAGCAAACCTTTAGCTGTTGGGTACCAAAAACTGCTTGGCAACAGTGTGCCGTAAGGTTCAAACAGCTCTGAATATTTTTTTAAGCCATCACCTGCGAATTGGATGCTCGCAGCACCCAAACAGCCCTGCTCAACAAATGGCTTTGTGAATGTGGCGGCATTAGCAGCATTGCTAGCCTTAGCGCAACCGCCTTCCAAAACATAGCGCAGCTCACACACTGCTGCTTGGGCTTTAAGCACCGTGTCGGCTGTCAAGCGCTGAGCAAGACCGCCAGCAATTTCATAGGCAACTGGGTAGACTTCGCCACGCATGGCATCTGCCAAAACAACGAGCCTGCCCGCAAACCCACATAAAGCAGCGTTGTGCGCCACAGCATCGAGCGTTGACACACCAACAAGCGCCACGCCAAGTGCGCTTGCCACACCTTTGGCACATGCAAGGGCTATGCGCACACCAGTAAACGAGCCAGGGCCACGCCCCACGCACACACAAGCAATGTTGTTGCGGCTCACTCCTGCGCCTTTAAGCACGCCATCAACAATTGAAAGCAGCTTTGTGTTTGAAGAGCGCTGCGCTAAAACTAAATTGCTTGCAAGCACTGAAACAGTTTTTGTTTCAGTGTGCAGCAAGCCTACTGCGCATGCAATAACTTCGTTGGCACAATCGAATGCCAAAACGTACTGTGGTTCGTGTTCACTTGTGCTTGCCATGTTCTATTGCTTACCTGTACTTGCCATTTAATTGTTGTTACTTACATTTTCATCTGCTAAAAATGTGCGAAGCAGCTCTTCGCTCAGTTTGCCATGTGGGCTAAACGTTATTTCACGCTTTTCGTTTGGCAAAACGCTAAACGTAATTTCCAACCAATCGGCTGGCATAGCACTTGGGAACTTGTCACCCCATTCAATGACGCTTACACCGCCCCCCTCAACAGCTTCATAAAAGCCGATGTCTTCAAGGTCAGCCTCGTTTTCAAGCCTGTATAAATCGAAATGGTAAAGCGGCAGTGTGCCTGTGTTGTATTCAAACAAAATGTTAAATGTGGGACTTTTAATGTCGCAGTTGATGTTCAAACCAGCTGCAAACCCTTGAGTGAAATTTGTTTTACCTGCCCCTATTGTGCCATTTAAAACAATAACGCCGCCAGCAAAAACATGCTTTGCTAAACACTTTGCAAGTGCCTTTGTTTCACTGGGACTTGAAGTGGTAAATGTGTAAGACAAGTTGCAGTTGCGCAAGGTTACCTTTCGTAAACTTGGTCGCAACTTAGTATGTTTTTCATTGTGTTTAGAATTTGGTGTGGGCCTTCTGGCGCAAATTTAGGCGGCTTCATTTCGTAGCGCTCAACTGCACCTGAGAGCAAATCAACTGCAAAAACATCATCGGAAATTGTTAGCGCACCCTCACGGCATATGTCTGTGCAGCAGCGGCATTTCACGCAATCACCTGGGAAATGCTCAATGCCAAAAGTGCCGTCTTCCTCAGAAAATTTAGAAATTGCACCTGTTGGACAAAACGTTGCACACATTTGACAACTCGTGCATTTTTCAGGGTCGATAATAACATGACCCCAAAGCCTTGTTTTTATCATTACATCTTTAGGCTGCCCTAGTGCCGACAGGCTGTTTAACAGCCTCTCACGACGGTCAGGCACAAAATGCGGAAGCGTGCCGTCTTCCATTACCTTTTGAAAGCGCCCTTCTTCCTCGTTTTCTTCCTCTTCAATGCCAAGAGTTTCATTCACTGCATAGTTAGCAGTTGTGCCTGCAACTTGCTTAGCACTTTCAGCGGCATTCTCAAACGCCTCACGTTTAGAAGCATCGAAACTGCCCTTGCCCTGTGCACGCACAAAACTTGGAAGCTTCTTAGAAATTTCAACACGAAGCGGGTTTGACCACGTTTCAAAAAGCGTGTTTGCAGTTTCAACCACAGACTTTGCCATGTTAAAGCCTGTTGCATGCTCACAAGTTTTGCACTTGCCTTCCACAAGCACAATGCGGCTGGCTCCTGCAACTGCAAGGGCGGAAAGCAAGCTTTCCTCAACACGCCCAAGGCACGTCACACACACAACTTTGCTCTCGTCAAGCAAGCCACGTGCGGCGTCTACAATTTGCTCGCAAGCAATTACAACGCTGCCATCTGCAGCTTTCATGGCATCAAGAGACTTATGAAGCAACTCGGAATCGTTTGGGTTATGCGCTTCAAGTGCGCACGTTGGGCAAACGGTAGCGCAAGTGCCACAGCCAATGCACTTATCAGCTGAAATGAAAAGCTGGTTGTCGTCGTAAGAGATGCAACCTGAAGTGCACACTTCAGCGCACTTCATGCACTTGGCATTGCGGTTGCGCACAACAGCGCAACGGTTTTGGTGCACCGTAATGTCAACGCTTTGCAACTTCTCAAACAGCCCTAATATGTTTTTTGCACTTGGCATTTCTTGTTAACCCTTACGCTTAAAACAGCACTTTTTATGCAAACAAATAAAAAACAGGCTAGAGAATTAGCCTGTTTCATAAACAATTTTAGTCTTCTTGAATTTCAGAAATTGCGCCCATTGGGCATTCTTCAACGCAATCGCCACATGCAATGCAGTTGTCTTCGTTTACTGCCTCAACGCAGTCACCAGAAACTTCCAAAACCCCTTGCGCACAAGCATCAACACAAATGCCGCAACCAATGCATTCTTCTTTTTCAATTACTGGATGAGCCATGATTACTCCTTTTTGTTCGTTAGCCTAAATGAAATTCATTAGGCTTGCGCTTAAATAATGTAAGCGCACATTACCATTACAAGTTA
>CAYVDR010000203.1:0-2955 GCA_964450625.1 uncultured Senegalimassilia sp. | reverse complement strand
ACGTGTCACGGAATGTGTAGCCCAGCGCATCCTTAGAACTTGTTGCAACTGCACCCGAAACTTCAGCATTATAAGTGTTGTTTTCAACAAATGAGCAATTAGAAACTATTGTGGTTTCTAAGGTTGGTGCACTTGCAATACCAGCAAAGCCATAAGCAGAACCTGCTGCAGCACTTACTTTGCCAGAAGAATAACAATTCATTACCTTGTAACTGCCAGATGTTGGCAAATTGCCAACGAAACCACCCAGCCTTGTGTTAGTTGCAGTTGTGTTAGCTGCAGAAACACTAGACCAGCTGTAGCTATCGTAAACATCAACATACCACAATAAGTTTCCCAACATGCCACCAACGCCTGTAACACCACTAGTGGATGTTGATGAAACACTGCCCTTTGAATAACAATTGCTTATTTTAAAGTTCGGGTAATGAGAATACATGCCAGATACATAGCCTGCAATACCACCAACATTGCTGCCAGCCGACTCAACGCTACCTTCAAACCCAACGTTTTCCATATAGCACATGGCTTCATTAGTATTCATCATCGTGCCAACAACACCGCCTGTTGCCTGCGTTGTAGATGCATTTTTAATGTCACCTTTAACAACCAAGTTTTTAATTGAACCGCCTAAAACAGAGCCAAACAAGCCGATGTACCAATTGCTGGTATCAGTGTTATTAATTTTCAGGTTACTGATTGTGTGACCATTACCTTCAAATGTTCCAGCAAACTGAGTGGCGTTTGAATCTCCAATTGGTGTCCAGTTGTCATATGTTCCCAGGTCAAGGTCGCACATAAGCTTAACAGTAAAGCCTGCATACTTTTCGTTCTCGCCGTCGTTCACAGAATTGCGGAAATTCACAAAGTCATCAAGGCTATTAATTTCAATTGGAAGAATCGTGGCTTTAACAAGTTTCGTTTTTGTAACAGCTGTTTTTGTCCACTCAAACGTTTGAGTAACTGCGCAGTAATAATAGAAGTCGCCAAGGTCTTTTCCACCTGGAACGCTTAGCGTAGCATTGGTTTCACCGTCAATTGCCTCACCTTTTGTGCAGGCAGTGTCGTCGGATGTTGTTTTATACCACTGGTATGAAAGTGTGGCAGCCTGCCCGTCAACAGTTGCAGTCACTTCAAAGTCGTGGTTTTTGCCTTGCACAATTGAAGCATCAGCTGGTGTTGTTACGGTTGGGGCTTTTGCTTGTTCAGTTGTTTGGATGGTAACTGTTGCTTTGTCGGACTTCACACTGTCTTCTTGTGTTTCAGCTGTGCCTGTTTCTTCGTTAGTCCAAGTGTTTGTAACTTCGCAGTAATAAGTGTTTTGCGCAATTTCAGTTGTTGGGATGGTTAGGGTGCTTGTTTTGCCATCTACGCTTTTGTCAACACCATCGGTAACTTCAGTGTCTTTGGCATCTGTGCCCTCGCCAACTTTGTACCACTTAAAGCTTAGTTGACCATCATAACCTGGATTTCCAGAAGCAGGCAAGCTAGCTGTTGTAGTTAAGCTTACGCTATCCCCGGTTTGAGCTGTCATGGTCTTCGGTTGCACTGTAATTGTTGGAGGCGCCACAGTCTTTTGCCATGCAAGCACAGGATTGTCCTTGCCTTGCACAAAGTTGTTTGTGGTGTCGTCCACCTTTAACTTCCCAAGAATTGAGCCACCTTTCGCAAATTCAGATTCTGCATATTTCCCGCTGTCATCTGCAAACGTAGGTGTTGAATATACAGAAGTACTCGTAGACCTATATTGCGCTGTAAACATTTCTGCATCAATGGTGTCAAGCACGTAACATTGGCTAAACTTTGCAGAAGACCCTGCTGCACCAAAACCAGCAATTGCCCCCACAGCTTTTGTAGTATGTGGCTCCATTTTGCCAGCATTAAAACAACGTGCAACGGTAAGATAACTATTGCTTGAACCTGCATTCCCTAAAATGCCAGCAGTGCAATAAGAATATGAATCGGTAGTACCAGTAATGGTACCCAAATTGTAGCAATCCGTAATTGAAACGCTTTGTCCTGACCTTCCAAGAATGCCGCCCACATTTCCAGGGTGCGATATGCTACCCGAAAAAGAGCACCCAGAAATTGTTAAATATGAATAATTGTAACCAGCAATACCACCACAGTGGCTTGAATCCCCCGCTACAACAGAAATATTCATATCCACAGCGCAATTGGAAATGTTTATATTTTTATAGGCTTCTCCTATTAAACCACCAGTATATGCAGAACCAGTTCCCGGTGTACATGTTATTTCACCTTTTATTGTAAGGTCTTTAAAGGAAGCGTTCAAAGACTGCCCGCTAGTTGGAGACCCAACATAACCAAACAAACCCCAAAAGGTGCTGGTTGAATACGATGTTGTATTGTTAATGTATAGGTCAGAAATGGTGTGCCCGCCACCATCAAACTGCCCGCTAAAGTAATAGCTAGTGCTGTTTGCGGCACCAGAAGAACTCCAACCACCAATTGGCACCCAACTGCCTTTTTCTGCACTGCATACATCTTTCATGCTAATGTCTTGTGTAAGCTTAAAATACGTGTCAGAATAATGTTGAGTTGTGCTGCTGTTAACATTTGTCGCCAGCGTCTGTAAATCGGTCGCACTTGCAATTTGGTATGGGTCGTCTTTTGTACCAGCGCCACCACTCCACGCAAACGCACTTTGCGCCAGCACAAGTGTTGCAAGCAATGCAAACACTGCGCTTGTAAATGCAAGCATTGCCGCTTTTGCAAACGTTTGCAAATTTAATGTTCTACCTTTCATAATACCTTCTTTCCTTAAAACGAACATTTATGCCTTTTTGCCCCGCAGCTAACGCCTGCACACACACAACTAAAACCCAATGCGCCTGCATGCGCGCTTGCAATTATCCGCAAAGCAGAATAAACATGAGTATTCTAATGCAACCTTAAATTTTCACAAGGAATAAACATAATAATGAGGAATGG
>CAYVDR010000202.1:0-2970 GCA_964450625.1 uncultured Senegalimassilia sp. | reverse complement strand
ACCGCCACTACCGCTACTACATTTGCATAGATGAAACCCCGCCACTTCTTTGCCGCAACACTTCCTGGTTTGTTGGGGGTGCGCTTGATGTTTCTGCAATGCAGCAAGCAGCGCAGCACTTAGTTGGCAACCACGATTTCAAAAGCTTTTGCACAGCCATTAGCGCGCGAGGGCAAAACACACATCGTACGCTGCATGAAATAACATTTGAAGTTGAAACGGTTTTAGGCGAAAAAATGCTGGTCATAAACGTGCGAGGTAACGCATTCCTTCATTCCATGGTGCGCACCATTGTGGGCACGCTTGTGATGGTTGGTAAACACAAGCGCACACCCGAATGGGTCGCAAGCGTTTTAGCCGCATGCGACCGCCAAGCAGCAGGCGAGAATGCCCCAGCACGTGGGCTTGTGTTTTGGGAAGTTGGGTACACGCAATGAAGAATCAATCCAGAACATGAAGCGACTTGAAGGTATTAATTACTAGCCGATAGAATAATTTGTTCAAAATCACACAGCATGCACCCGTTTGTATCAGAATAACAATTGTACATTGCTGGATGGTTCTTAAGGCAAAGTGAGTTTATCTTATGATTACTGCTTGAAAGTTCATATGCAAAGCTGTAGCCGTGCGCTATACCTTCTGGTAAGAAAAACAGGTCAGAATTATCAATTTCGCTTTTAGCATACTTCAAAAGAAATTTTCTAAATAAGCTGCGAGAAGGAAACTCAAGTGATGAGCTGGGCGGAAGAAACCTAATTATTGTTGCATATTTTTTTCTAATAACATCAATTTTAATTTTTCCAGAAATATAACGCTGGCAAAATTCACGCGTTAAATAAATTTTAGTTAGCGTTTTTGCAGTTGGGAAATAATAAGTGCTTATTGTTTTCATGTGTGAAGCCCAAATTGCGTATTCACGCCCATTAAGTAATTGCTTGTTTTTGTTCAAATTAGTGCAAACCCACATAGACTTTGAATGGCCAGCAGTATAACTGTCAAGATTTTCATACAATTCACTTTGGGCATATTCAGTTAAGTTGGACTCAAAAAAGCATGCTTCATCAGTTTGTTTAACAAATTTATTTTTTAACCCATTCATTTCCTTAAAAGAAAATAAATGTAGACTAGTTTCTGTATCACTACTCGCTTGGTTATTATTGCCCTGTGGAATTAAAACCCATGCTTGGTAAATGGATTCAAATACACTGTTTAGTGGGTAGTTGATTCCTTCGCTAAGGTGTTGGTAATTTATTTTTTTGAATAATAATTTGCCATAAGAAGTTTCAATTTTAACATCGTCATAATATTCAATATCAAGTAGAGCCCCATTTTCGTCTAGGAGCTGAATGCAAAACTCTGTGTCGTCTAGCAATATTGCTTGATTTTCGAAGAAGGCATAATCTCTACTTTTGTTCAACATGTAGCGGTTTAGTTTTAATTTTTTAACTTTTGAAAATTCTGGAATTTGAACCAGTTGCTTTAAAATTTTATCGAATTCAAGCTTATGCTCAACCATGTCGTAATGCTTTGAAATTGAAAGGAGAACATTTTCGAATGAGCCATTGTCGCTTGAATTTGCAAGTTTTAATTCTTGGCGTTTTTCTAGAACAATTTGCGTGCGTTGCAAATCAAAAGTATATAAAGTCCATTTTATGCCAACGTTTCTATAAATTTCAGCAAGGCATTGCCTAATAAGCTGGTCAAACTCATTACATGTGCCTTTGATTACCTCATAAATTTTATAGAAGTAAGCCCCCTTTTTTAAAACAATTTGAGGCATGTTCGAACCTCGCCATACGTCAAACCCTAAATTACCCAAATCGTCGTTTTTACTGATTGATAAAACATTACGAACGCCCGGAGCTTTTTTTAAAATCTCACGTAAATAATTTAGTGAATTAACATTTTCGTTTGTTAGTTTACAAAAATGCTGTTTGACAGATTCGTCGTCACGTGGGTTTACATCTGCTTGTGATATTACCTTTACGAGCTTTTTTGTAGACAATAACTCCAGGTTTTGAGCGTTCATTAATTTTCGTTGCTGTACACATAGGCTGCGCTTCTTGTACATTTCTTTACCATAGTCTAAATCATAAAGGCACCACTGCTTATTGTTAAGAAACATTCCATTGCCAAGTTTTTTGTCATACAAACTAAAGTCGCTAGGCCCAAAATAAAATTCCCCTGCTTTGATGGTTACGCGAAATGTGTCGGGAAATATTTGCTGGTCACTACATGTTGAATCAGATGGAAGCGTTAAGCGATAAGTATCGCAGGGAAAAACAATGCATTTATCGTTAAAAATCCCAAAGTCTTGCAGGGTGGTCTTATTTTGTCTTGTTAATTTAACTTTTTCTATGTTATCAACGCCAAGCCTGCTTTTCACCTGGGCAACAAGTTGAACAAACCCTAAATCGCGTTCAACTTGTTCGGTAAAGTTAGAACTAATTTTTAATGCATCTTCTAAGCTGCATTTTTTTGTGCTAATTGGTTTAATTTTATCGCGCTTTTCTACAAGAAATTCTGCGCTGTTTGTGTAATGAGAACGGCAAGCCCAAGTAAGTCCAATTTTTTTATACTGTTCAGCGTATGCGTTTATTATTAATCGCGCAAAAAAGGCTGTTGGGTCACCTGCGGCAAACTTACGAATTTTGTAAAAAAAATTGGGTGTTTGCAAAACAACATGACTATTTTTATTCGAAACTATACTAAATTGTTCTAGACCTAATGATATAGCTAAAGTATTAATTGTTTTTTCGGAAAGTTTGTTTGAGCAGCCTTTGTCGTGCATCATTTTTAACTCCGTCTTTAGAATTGTTAAAGTTCTAATTAGAGTTTACCCAATTTAGCACAGCGTTTTCTGCTAAGCGAACAATTTTTATGCAGAAAATGCATGGCAGTGCGCAAAGTGCCGCAAAACCCAACAGCAACCAAACCAATGTCTAAGCGTTGGTTGATTGCTGAACCCTT
>CAYVDR010000201.1:0-2980 GCA_964450625.1 uncultured Senegalimassilia sp. | reverse complement strand
AAATTGGAACAAAAAACGTTGCCATTAAAAGCGTTACAACAATAACGCCGCATGCAATAAAAGTAATAAGTTCGCGCTGGTAGATTGCTTGTGGCAGCGTCAAAATTACAGCGAGTGTTATCGTGCCTTTAGCACCTCCAAATGTCATAATTGCCGAGGCACGCACATCGTGAGCAAATGTTTTTGCAGGTTTAGCAAGTATGCCTGTTTCATTTGATGCTTTGACGTTTTCCCTATATTCTTTTTTGTGGTGAATGCGCTCTTGAATTAGCACCCACAAAAAACGCACCACAACAAGAATTAGGCTTATTGCCAGCACATAGCCTAAAAGTTCAATGTTAGGAATTGTCACATCGTTCCAGGTGCTTTGCATGCCGCGCGGCAGCTGTGTGCCTAAAAGAACGAACACGATGCCGTTTAGCGTAAACGATAAAACACGCCATACGCTTGAAGAAACAATGTTTAAGCGTGAAACGGAAGGCCCTGCTGTGCGCGGTGAAATGACATTCATAAGCCCAGCTGCTACAACAGCTAAAATCCCGCTGCCACCAAGTTGGTGTGCAACTAGATAAACAATAAACGGTGTAAAAATTTCAAAGAGCACATGAAATGTTGTGTTGTCAAGCCCCCAAGAACGTACCAATCTTACAATTGCATTTGCGATGTAGCCGAGCACAAGACCAATAAATATGCCGCCAAAAAACTCAAGCAAAAATTCGGAAATTGCATTTGCAGGCGAGAACATGCCCGTCATGGCAGCACTTATGGCAAACTGAAATGCAACTATGCCCGAAGCGTCGTTTATTAGCGATTCACCCTTAAGCATGGCTTTGCAGCGCACAGAAATGTCAGCATCTTTTGCTGCAGCACTTACAGCCACTGGGTCGGTAGGGCCAAGCGCTGCGCCTAGAGCCAAAGCTGCAGCAAGTGAGATTGATGGAATGATGGCATTCGTGAAAAAGCCTACTGCTAAAATAATTGCAAGTACCAGACCAATTGCTAGTGAGAGTATTGACTTTTTGTTTCGCCACAATTCAATTTTGTTAGCCTCTTTTGCTTCATGAAACAGTAAAGGCGCAATGAATAGCACTAAGAATAAGTCTGATTCTTCAAAAATGATGTCAACAGCTCCACCGCTTAGCAAGCCAATAATTAAGCCAAGTGCAATTTGTATTAGTGGCGAAGAGACTTTTGGAACAAGCTGGTCAATGACGGATGAAATTAAAACAGCACATATCATTAGTAAAATTAACATTAATGTTTCCATGTTCCTGCACCTCCTGTTAGCTATTGAATGCTTAATTGTAAATGATTGTGTTTTAGCTTTGCTAGCTAAAAAATAAAACTAAAGAAAGAGTTTAAAAGTAGGGTTAACGTTACGTATACATGTTGGGGAATAACAAAAAAGCCAGCGTATAAGCTGGCTTTTGTAAATTTGCATGTATGCGAAAAATTAACGCTTGCTGAACTGTGAGCGCTTGCGAGCTTTTTTCAAGCCGTATTTCTTACGTTCAACAACACGTGCATCGCGTGTTAGGAAGCCTGCGCGTTTTAGGTCGGTGCGGTAGTCGCCAGCTTCAAGTAGTGCACGTGAAATGCCATGGCGAAGTGCGCCAGCTTGTCCTGAAATTCCGCCACCGTTTATGCGAGCCAAAACATCAAAGTGACCTGCAGTGTCGGTTACTTTAAATGGTTCTTTTGCAGCATTAAGCAGCGATTCGCGACCAAAATATTCTTTGCCGTCACGCCCGTTTATAGTTACTTTGCCGCTACCTGGAACTAAACGTACGCGAGCTACAGCGTTTTTGCGCCTGCCTGTACCATAATATAGTGCTTCATTTGCCATGGTTTTAGCCCTCCATCTTTAGTTCAGTTGGTTTTTGAGCAGCATGTGGGTGTTCAGAGCCTGCATAAACTTTTAGCTTCATGCCCTGTGCGCGACCGAGCGTATTTTTAGGAAGCATGCCTTTTACTGCATGTTCAATAATGCGCTCTGGGTGCTTTTCAAGTGCTTCGCTAAATGTTTCTTCCTTTAGCCCACCAGGGTGACCAGTGTGGTGTTTGTACACTTTAGCTTGTGCTTTATTACCAGTAAGGCGAACCTTTTCAGCATTCGTGATAATGACGAAATCGCCAGTATCGATGTGTGGCGTGTACTGTGGCTTGTGCTTACCCTTTAGAATGTGAGCGGCTTTTGATGCAAGGCGACCAAGCACCTGGTCTGTGGCATCAATAATAAACCACTCGCGCTCAATTTCTTTAGGCTTTGCGTGATAAGTTTTCACTTTTTCTCCTTCACGTTTTACCTTTTGTAATGTTTACAAAAGCTTGTTAGTTTTCAAAAGTGCAAGTGCTAAATGCTGCTGGTTTCCTACGCCAACACGCGGCTTTTAGGCCTGGACTCCTTTAAAGCGCTTGCGTTGCTTTAACCTTGCTAATTTACGGGGCTTTTGAAAGCGAACTTGGGAATTTTACTTTGAAGCGCAAATGCAAGTCAACTTCGCATTTTGAATGCACACGTAGTTTACAATAATTTGCTGTGGTTGTTGATTGCCAGAGTTAGTGTAGGCTTGTAAATGCTTGCTGTTGCTTAGCTAATGTATCTACAAGGGAAATTCAGTAATTTACGTTTGAAAGTAGTATAATTCTTACGTTTATGGACAGGATAAATTATTAGCTTTAGCAGGAAGTTTAAACATGTCAAAAAACGCAGCTAAAAAACACAGCAGAAAATTGTTTGAGCAGGTTGTAGCATTTGTTGTTACGCTTGCACTTGTTTTTGCTTTCACGCCCACATCTGTTGCCAGCACTCAAAGCAGCACTGCCGACCAAGCGGGGGCAACTGCCGCTGAGCAGCAGCCAGGTGATGGGGCTCAGCAGCAAAATGCAGCGAGTGAGCAAAACGCAACAGATAGTGCTGGCGAAGGCACTGGCAACAACCAAGGTGCTGCTAGCGAAGGCGAAAGCGCATCTGCGGCAA
>CAYVDR010000200.1:0-2983 GCA_964450625.1 uncultured Senegalimassilia sp. | reverse complement strand
GTCATCAACGCATACACAGCGAATGGTCGCATCGTGGCATAGTTTTTCTTGGGTTGCTTTGCTTATTGGCTTTTTGGTAAACAGAATATGTTCAATATTTTCATAGCCTTTTAAAAGTGTTGACCTGTGCTTAAGTTCATTTACTGTTTGCGTTTCATTGAACGAGTTTCGCCATTTGCACTCGCCAAGCACTATGTTGCCTGTTTGTTTATTCGCCGCAATAACGTCTATGTCCACTTCCTCATGTGCGCCTGGGTCAGTCCCCCACCATTTCCCAAACTTTGAAGCAACAAACCCAAGCTTACCTGCCTTATTTTGCCGAACCAGCCAATGTTTGCATATGCTTTCGAACTGTATGCCTTCGTAAGTTGAAAGAGCTTCCCCAAATGCGCACGCTCTGGCAGCTTGAGCACCTGCGCCAGTTTCTATTGCCCCCACATTAGGTGCTACAAAACGGTACCAATAACTGAAAAACGGCTCTTTAAATTGATAAATCCCCTTTCGGGATGTTAGTAAGTTTTCCCCAAATGGAACAAGTTTTTCAATTATCCCCAGTGTTTCTAGGGTCTTTAGATATTTTGCAATTGAAGAAGTTGCAACTCCTGCACGCTCAGCAATTGCTTTAGGCTTTGTGCGCCCAATACCAATTGCATTTAAAATGGAGTTATACAACGCTGGTTCTCGCAGCTCTTGGCGCAGCAGCATTAAGGGCTCTTCATAAAGCATTCCATACATGCTAAATGCTAGGCGTTGAACATTTTGCTCATAGGGTGTGCTAAGGTCAATTTGTTCCAGGTAATAAGGGGTGCCTCCAAACGTTGCATAGTAACGAACAAGCTGCGTTGTGCTTAAGCCTGGCAGCATTTTGGCAGCATCAAAGAAATCAAAGGGCTGAAGGAGAATTTGCGCATTATGCCTGCCAAAAAGTGGGCTTTTGCGCCCGAGTACTTTGCTTTCCATAAACCCTTCGTTGCTTCCGCATAAAATTAAAACCATGCTGGTTTTTTTGAACTCGTGATCTATTGCCACTTGCAAAGTGGAGGGAAGAGCAGGCTCTGTGCTGGCGGCATAGGGAAACTCATCAAACACAAACACAAAAGGGCTTTGGTTTATGTTCGGGCTTGTGGTGCTGCATTGTGATGCAATAAAAGAAAACGCTGTTGCCCATGTTTCAAACGGGGGCATGTCCTGTGGCAAGTTAAAAAATTCAACGATTTTTTGTGAAAGGTCGCGAAGGTTTGCTTTTGAGCTTTGTTCGCGCGCAGTAAAGAACAGTGTACGCTTCTTGCGAGAAAATTTTTCAAGCAAAGCAGTTTTGCCAACACGCCGCCGTCCATATATAACAGCCATTTGAAATTCTTTGCGCTCATGCATTCCATTTAAAAGCTCAATCTCTTCTTCACGCCCTACAAACACACTAACCTCCAGCTTTAGCAATGCTCCACGTGCTACTTATCAAGTCATGCAACCTTAACAGACTCATGAGTAGGCTACTTACGAGTATACTAAAATTTTATTAATGGTTGTCAAGTTTGTTTCACGGCATTTTTCTGTAGTTTCAATTGGCAGAAAGAAATTGGGAATTCAACATTTATAAGGAAGGTAAGAATGTGTTTCTCTTCCTATTTATAGCCACTGAAAAGGATTTTTGCAAAAATGGGACTTAAGTCCCGGTTTTGCACACGCCTGTCGTGCTGCCAAACCTCGCCTTTATTTTGCGTCATGCTTAATTTCATTGAATACATGCTGTTTCTTTTTTTGGGTTGGTTTTAATGATGTGAACTCCTCTTAATTGTATAATTACAGTGTCATAAGGAGCAATAAACATGAATCGTGAACGAGCAATTAAAGAAGCAATTCACTCAGGTGAGATGGAAGGTGCTTATGTTTCTGCTGAATTTAGAAAAGATGCAGATGCTTACATCAAGCACGAAATCTCAATTGAGGATTTAATGAATCGCACTCAAAAAAGATGGTCAAACAAAAACCTTAAAGAAGCAGTTAATGCCAGCTGAATTTATTGACCCTTATATCGACCCCAATTTTAACGTTCTCCGAAATTTAGTCGGTGCGACTACTTATGATGAACTTGCCAACGCTGAAGGCGAATACGTTTCATCAAGAACCGCAGAATTGCTTAGCAAGAAAAACCCAAGTTTAACTGGTTCCGTTGAAGATTTTAAATATCTTCATCGAGCAATTTTTAAGGATATTTTCGATTGGGCAGGTGAAATTCGCACTGTTGAAATTAAAAAGAACAGTAAGGGCTCTGAGTATTTTCTTCCATCCTCACGAATTGAACAAGGTTTTCTATGGTCTCAAGAACAATTGAGACACGATTCATACCTTCAGGGTCTAGACAAAAGAGAATTTACAGAGCGTCTTGCATTTCACTACGACAATTACAACTATATTCATCCTTTTAGGGAAGGCAACGGACGTGCACTTTCTAATCACAGCCAAAATTTGGGTGAGTAAACACGTAAATGGCATCCTCATATTTTTCTTTGTATTCCTTTGCGTTTTTAATTGAATTCATTTGCCTTTTGGCACACGGTTGAATGTGTTTCTCTTCCCATTCAGGGTCTTCTTGGGAAATGTTAACAAGCTCCTCCACTGGGGCATAATCATAAATTTCCATTAGGCGGTCAAGGAACTTTTGCTTTTTGCGCTTTAATTTGGGTAACTTTTCGGTGGTGTCGTTCATGCGCAAAATTTCATAGTTAAGAACTATAGATTGCACAACGCCACCAGTTTCAGATGCGTACAGGTTATCTTCAAACAGCTTTACGCCATGCATGGCTATGTACAAATTCTGTGCGGTGTGCAAATAACAGTTAAGCCGCACGCACCCCTCGCGGCACACCTTATTGTTAATTTCAATGTACTTGTTGCCTGGTGTAAACACTTTCATGTCTTTGTCTTTTGCCAAAAGGTATTGAGCAACTTGTTGGGCAGTTGTTTTGGTGTGCCATTTGCTTGT
>CAYVDR010000199.1:0-2991 GCA_964450625.1 uncultured Senegalimassilia sp. | reverse complement strand
ACACCAGAGTTGCTGGCACAACGCATGTTCAAAACATAGACGAAATTGTTGAGGGGCTAAACATCGACGATGTGCTTGAACTTCGGCGTGAGAAGAAAAACATTGTTGATGCTTATGCAATTCGTGTTATGTCAAAAGGCGTGCACATTGGCTACATTTGTGCTGACTGCAACGAAATTTTGGCGCGGCTTATGGACGGCGGCAAGTCGCTTGAAGCACGGCTTACAAGCATAGAAAAAATTGGAAACTGGAACAAACTTGGTTTGGAGGTTTATCTAACAACCACATTGCTAGCTTAAACTTAGGCTACATCTACAGCTACAACCGCGCTGAGGGCAACTACTGGCGTTTTTATGGCATACCACAACATAAATTGGAAACAGAAGAGGATTTCAAACAGTGGCAAGAGCACGTTAAGAACACTAAGCCAATTCAACTTGACCCTAAAAAGCGTGCATTTGAATGCTTTAAAGTTGCAGCGGAGGCTGACGTTACTGAAGCAGCTTATAAACTAGGCGACATGTACAAGCATGGCACAGGTTGCACCGAAAACGCAGCAGAGGCATTTAAGTGGTACGCTCGTGCTGCAAACTTGTGCGAGCAGCAAGATGAAACACCTGTTATTGCAGGAAGCGTTGCCTTGCGCTTGGCTGGTTGTTTTGAGGAAGGCTTTGGGTGTACGCAAAGTTTTAAGGATGCGCTTAAGTGGTACAAGCAGGCGGTTTTAGGGCTTGACGTTGCAGTACGTGCGGGTGAGCGGTGGTACAGCAAAGCCTTGCGTGGTGCCCGTGATGGTGCCACGTTGTAAACAAGAACTGGGGCTGTAATTGCAAAAGGGTACGCGTGGCTAATTTTGAGGTTTTTGGTTCTAAGAAGTTATGCGTAGGTCAAAAAGCGTTTTTGATGCTTTAAAATGGTGCTTTAGTAGTAATAATCTTAAGTAAAAAAGTAAATGGGCTGTGATTGTATGCAAAATAATATTTTATTGCCTGAAGAAGTTCGCGAACGTTTGCAAGTTGTTGTTGTTGGCGGTGACATTTTAGCCTACAGCTATGTGCGCGAGCTTCACCGTGCATATGGCATTGAAAACACAATTGTTCTTGCAACAAAAGATGTAAAAATGCTGTCTTCTAGCCGTTTTAGCGATTATCGCATTAGCCCAAACATTCACAGTAAGCAGGGTTTGTACGATGCTCTTAAAGGTGTTGCAGAAAGTGAACGAGCAAAAAACCCTGCTACTGTTCTTTTGGTGCTTGGTTGTGACGATTGCCACGCACGCATGCTTTCAAGCCTAAAGCCTGAACTTGAACAGTTGGGTTTTATTGTCCCCTACATTGATTTTGCCCTGTTAGACGACATTACCCAAAAAAAGCGCTTCTATGAAATTTGCGATGAACTTGAAATTCCTTACCCAAAAACTTGGTACTTTAACTGTGAAGGCGGCTCAGAAAAAATTGATGCAAGTCAGTTTACGTTTCCCCTTATTGCAAAGCCTTCAAATTCCGCGCAGTTTCAGGATGCAGCGGAAACAATTGAAGGCTGGCGCAAAATTTATGAGATTGAAACGCCAGAAGAATTGCAACGCGCCTGGCAAAGCATTCGCAAATCAAGTTACAACAACACGTTGGTTGTGCAAGAGTTTATTCCTGGCGGTGACGATGCAATTTTTACGCTTACAACATTTAGCAATTCGGAAGGGCAGCTTAAGGCGGTATCTGGCGGGCAGGTGTGTTTGCAAGACCACGACCCAACAGCGCTTGGCAACCCACTTTGCATTTTAGGTGCGCAAAAAAATGAAATTATTGAAGCTGCAAAACGTTTTTTGCAGCACACGAAATACTGCGGGTTTGCAAACTTCGACATAAAGTACGATGCGCGAAGTGGGCGCTATTGCTTCTTTGAGGTTAACACACGCGCTGGTCGCAACACCTATTACATGAGCTTGGGCGGCAAAAACTTCTGCGAACTTATTGTTGAGCATTTCGTTTTACAAAAGTCAATTGAAGAAGTTTATGCTTATAAACCTTTTGTGTACTGTTGCGTGCCGCCATATGTTTTAAAGCGAAGCATTCCAAACAAACAATTGCTTCAAGAAATAATGGGCGTTATGCATAAAACTGAGCAGCCTTACCCGCTTCACTATTCGGCTGACACGTTTATGCATAACCTTTGGGCAACAATTATGTATGTGAATCAAATTCGCAAGTTTAAACGCTTTTATTGGGACACTGGTGGCAAGCAATTGAAGTAGCAGCAGCAAATAGAAGTTTCTTGCGCTACATTTAAAGTGCTGCTACACTTTTTCGTGCATTAATGAAATTGTCGCAAAGGAGTAAAAATGACAATTCGCAAAACAGCCGACGGGCGCACAATCAATGGCTTTAAAATGAAACTTTACCCTGGCTTTGCTGCCGAATACGAAAAGCGCCACAATGAACTTTGGCCTGAAATGGCTGACATGATTCACGAATATGGTGGGCATAACTACTCCATTTTTATTGACGAGGAAACAAACATTTTGTTTGGCTACATTGAACTTGATGACCCAGAGCAATATGCAAAATCGGCTCAAACAGAAATTTGCAAAAAATGGTGGGATTTCATGGCAAGCGTTATGGAAACAAACGAGGATAACTCACCTGTAAGCGTTGATTTGCCCTGTGCATTCCATTTGGATTAAGGGTTTGCTAGGGCAAATTTGCCCTGTTAGGGTGCTGCCTTTAAATTGACGCTAGTACAATTTTTTGTGGTTTATGCTTTTGTTTTTGCAATAATTAACCAAAATTGTAAAACTCAAATTTGCAGGTATGTTACACTTAGTGTGTTGCAGCTGTTTTTTGTTTGACATTATAAACGTGCTGCAACACGTATCTACAAGTCTTTTTATTTTGAAAGGAGTTATCTTATGGTTGATAACTTATGCAAACCTCCTGTTCTGAACTGTACCCCAAAAGTTGGACAAAATTTAATAGTACTAACTTGCAGTGGCCT
>CAYVDR010000198.1:0-2992 GCA_964450625.1 uncultured Senegalimassilia sp. | reverse complement strand
TAGCATCTTCCTTTGATTTTAGAGTAGAAGTAAGCTCAGCTAAATAAACGCCCTTCGAATCGCTTATAACTACCATGCCTGCAATGCCAGTTGTTTTTTGGTAGGCACGTGAAAGCCCACCATCAATCATAAGCAGCTTGCCATTGCACTTTATGGGGTTTTCGCCATCCTTCACCTTCACAGGAACATGCCCGCAAATAATGCGCCCATTTTGTTTATCAATGCCAAACTCTTCCAAGATGTTTTCAACAACTTCTTCGTTGTCAACAAGGCTGTAAAATGGGTTCTTAACTTCCTTGCGTGCAGCTTTGTCGGCTATTAAATAAATTTCAAACGTTGCCATTTTGCTTTTTGCAAACAGTGGGCTTCCTTGACCCAGCCACATGTACCACATAAGGTCGC
The DNA here is from genome assembly GCA_964450625.1 of uncultured Senegalimassilia sp. Classification (GTDB taxonomy): domain Bacteria; phylum Actinomycetota; class Coriobacteriia; order Coriobacteriales; family Eggerthellaceae; genus Senegalimassilia. The sequence continues at coordinate 2,590 of CAYVDR010000198.1, read as the reverse complement.
GCGCACGCTTGGTTTTTTGCTCATCTTCACTTGTCATTGCGTCCATTATGTAGAAGTCGAACTTATCAAAAAGAGCTTTGCCTTTGTATTTCTTTCCGAATATATCAACTTCTTTAAAGCTGCCGTCTTCGTTTAGCGGCACACAGGCATGGAATAATAAGTTGTTGTCGCAAACCTCATACAGGCTGCCGCCTTCATATAATGACCAAAACGTATGGTCTTCCAGTTTTTTGCAGCCTTTAAATTCTTCTTGCAGGCGTTTTACAACAAACTTTTCGCCAGGCGTTAGTTCGTAAGGGTTAGCAGGGTCAACGGTTGGAAACACCGTGTCGGTTAACTCATATTCAATGCCATCGACTTCAACAGTGCCACGTTCGTAGTTAATTTTGTGAAGCAGTTTGCGCTCTTCCAGGCCAAATTCTGGGTACTCATCAATTAGTGCTGCCTCAACTTTAAACTGAATTATTGCCATTGCTTTTTGAATTTTGGCTGTCATTTCCTCTTCAGCTTGTGACATGTGCTCTGGCGCAACTTTTAAACTAAAGCCTTTGCATTCGTCATTTGCATATGCTTTTGTGGCAAATGCGTAAAGCGGCATAAGGTCAATGCCGTAACAATTGCTTAAAATTTGCAGGTTGCCATAGCGCGCGCAATTGCGAACAACGTGTGCAATGCAACCAGCTTGCCCAAGTGAGGCCCCCATCCACACAATGTCATGGTTTCCATATTGAATGTATGGGTCAACATCAAAAATGAAATCCAAAATCTTATCGGGCGCAGGGCCGCGGTCGTAGACGTCACCAAGAAGATGGATTTTGTCCACCAACAGTGTCTTAATTAATTTTGCGCAATTGCATATAATTTCTTCTTCGTCTTCAGTTTCAATTAATTTGGCATAAGCGTCGTTAAAATTTTGATTGTCAATTAACTTTTCAAACGACGAATTTTGTTCTTGTGCCAATTCAACTAATTGCTTGATTCCGTTTTTCAAGGTTTCATTTTCAAGCAAGGGGAGTGCAGCCATGAAATCGCTATATTCGCAACGCTTTTTCACGCATGCAGCAGCCAGTGTGGCCAGCTTTGCGCTAGTGCTTCTGTAGAATTTGCGAGCAGCTTGTTCGCTATTAGTTGTTTTATAAATTTTATAGTCCAGTTTTTCTTTCGGATAATAAATTAAAGTGCACAACTCATCAATTTCGTCTTGCGTTAAACTCTCGCCTAGCACTTCCTCAACTAGCATGCGAACACGCCCCGCACAGCTTTCAATTATGTGCTCAAATGCAACGGCTTCACCATGCGGGTCGCTTATAAAAAGCTCTGTTGGGGCAGGCAGCTTTAAATAACGTTTGTAAAACGCGATTGATTCTTCTGCTTCTTGAATGGTTGGGTTCATTTGTGCGGTAAAAGTTAAATTTTCGATGTTGCATGTGCTTTCGTTTTCATCACAACATGTTTGCATGCCTTTGCCTTTCTGACCTGAATTTTTAGCTTGCCATAAGGTGTATTGTAGCGCAAATTGACAGCTGCTTACCAAAGAGCATGTGCAGAATTTATGCTTTTGAGTTTTAACGAAAGTTAGTTGGCTTCCTTTAAAACAGCACGCCTTTTAAAACTTCTTTAACGCGATTGTCACTGTTTTTTCGCATCATTTTGAAGTTAATGGTGCAACCCTTATTCTTGCGAACAACTGTTACTAAATCCTCAACTAAAAATGCCTCATACACTGCATTTAAAACGCGGCCAATAAGTTCTGGCTTTTTTGCATCTGGGTGGTCGTTTAAAATTTTTGCATACTCTTTCTTAATGACTGCATCTGTAATGTAATCCTGGGCTGTTTTAGCTTCAAAGTTGCCTTTAATGCGGTGGTTTTTTGCACGCAGTTTTTCTTTTGTGTCAAAAAATTCCTCAGCCACAACCTTTGCCCAAGTTGGCCTGCCGTACTTGTTGCGGTAATCGTAAGCCTTAATAACAAGCCCTTCACCAATGCAATTTTTATCTGGAATTAAGTAGTGGTTCTCGTTTAGAAGTGCAACAACTTCACTAGGTGCAGGGTGGTCTAAAATTTTGAGGTAGGGGATGTATTCAATTCCAAATTCTTCAAGTTCAGGGACGTATTCACTATAAGGCAAGTACCTGCCAACCTCAGTTTCCTCATCAAACTCAAAAACATCAAAGATGTAAAATTTTCTCCAAGCACTGTCATCGTAAGTTTTAACAGTGTGCTTTACAAGCCATTCACCGTATAAAATGTGGTTTGGGAATTTTTTTAAGTAGCTCGCATATTCTGGGTGCTTAAGTGCTGTTGCATAAAACTTTTGGTTGTCATCACTTAAACTTAGCACCCTGTTTCTTGAACCAGCACGCAAGTTGCCGTCAGCGTCAAGAAACAAGCAGCCATTCGTGCCGTCAATTTTTGGGAACACATAAACGTTCGAATTATCCAGGATGCCTTCAACCTCGTCACGGTCAAGTTTTTCAATGTGCTGGTATTTTTTGTACCTCATAATTTACCCCTCTCTTTTATTGAAATAGTTGCAGTGTACACCGAAATTGTTTTACTTTATTAGCTGTGAGCTATTGCATATAAATT
>CAYVDR010000197.1:0-3002 GCA_964450625.1 uncultured Senegalimassilia sp. | reverse complement strand
GCAAAATATTTTAAAGTTACAATTTTTGTTGTAAAAGTGCCTTTGGAAATTACGTTACCAGAATCGTCGGTTGCAACAACGTCCCAAACTTGTTTGCGCCCACCGCGCGTTTCAGTTTCGGAATTTAGCGTTGCCAACCCGTGCAGCGTGCCGCGTTCCCCAGGCTTTTTGTGGCGAATGTTTGCTTCAACACCAAACGGGATTTCTGTGTCAAAGTTGCAGCGAAAACCTGCACCAAAACTTGCAACAGTTTCAAGCAATGTTATTGTTGCCCCGCCATGCAAAAACCCCTGCGGCTGTGAAACTTCGGGTGTAATTGGCATTGTGGCGCTAATACGTTCAGGCGTTTTTTCTTCAAACGTTATGTTTAGAGTGTCTATAAACGACATATTAAAACCTGCAGTTTTCTATTCGAGCTTTTGTGTTTTTGCGTTAACTATTTCTTTTGGCGTTGCATAGCGCTGTTCTTGTTGAGGCTTGTGTTGGTTTTGCTGATTAAACTGTTGTGTAGCAACTGATGCAGCACTTTCTTGTTGGTTTTCAAACTGTATTGCATTTCGTTGCTTGGGCTTAGCATTGCCAACAGCTTTTTCTGCTTCTGCTTCCTGCTCCAAACGCTTTGCAGTTGCCATTGTGCCTTCAATTTGGCCGCGGTCTTGGTCGTGCGCGGCCTTAGCGACATCGCCTTTGAATGCCTTTGTGGTGTTGATTAAAATAGCGCCAATAATAAACGGCATCCAAAACACAATGCCGCGGTAGACAAGCCCAATGACAGTGCCAGCCGAAGCAGGTTGGTCAAAGCTTGTGAAAGCCACAACAATTGCAGCTTCAACAACGCCAACGCCTTGCGGGGTGATGGAAATCATGGCGAAAAGCGTTGCCACAACATAGCCACAAACAAGGGCTGGTGCACTTATAACGCCAAAGCCAATGCCCACGCACACAAAGCAAGCAAGTTCGCACATGCTTGCAACAAGCGAGCAACCATAAGCCATAAGCGTTGGCTTTGGGCTTTTGCCTATCATTGCAGCAGCGTCGGAAAATGCGGTGGCAATGCGGTTTGCCCAGGGTTTCAAAGGTTTGTTCTTGCGAAACTTTGCCACAACTTTCATGGAAAATGCTTCAACGCGGCTAAGAATGCTAACCATTTTTTCGGGTTTTTTGTTTGCCATTACAAGCAACAGTACCATTGTACCCACAAGCACAAGCACAACAAGCCCCATTAAAAACCAAACAGGCGAAAGCCCCACTGTACACGCTAGAAAAATAAATGCAATAACCATAAGTGTTGAAAAAGCACCGTCTATTGTAATTTGCATTAACAAAGCAGCACCCGTGGCCTTGCCCGCTGGGATGCCACGACGGCGCGCATCGTCAACAACAAGCGTTGTGCCTGCTAAGTTCATTGAGGGTGCAATAGTGTTCATAAAAAACGTGCCAAAAACTAAAGGCAGGGCTTGCTTAGGAGTTAGTTTTTCGCCTACTGCTTCAAAGCTGTGCGAGTAAGCAAAGCTTTGGGCGAAATACTTCCCAAGCTGGGTAACAACGGCAAGCACCATGAACAGCGGAATGCCCTGTTTCATTGTTTCGCCAAGTTCAACTAGCTGGTCGCCGCGCATGAACACAACAACCAAAACAATGATTAGAATTACGCCTAGAAATAAATTTTTAACGTTAAATTTCAAATAGAACTCCTTTTAAGCAGAAAGCATGAAACCATAAAAGTTCAAAAGATTTCTTCACCTTACCGCTTGCATTTGCTCAATCAATAACGCACGCAAGTTTAAATTTCCCAGGTTTTATTAGATTTTACACGCACGCAAACCTCTTGGTTTTTCAAAGACACGCGGCTGTTTTCTGGCACAGACGATATAACAAACGCACTACCAGCAATAATGCTGCCCTTGCCAACAACAGTTTCGCCACCAAGCACGCTTGCGTTTGAATAAATTGTAACGTTATCTTCAATTGTAGGATGGCGTTTAACACCAGCAAGGTCTTGCCCTGCGCGGGTGGACAGCGCGCCAAGTGTCACGCCCTGGTAAATTTTAACGTGCGCGCCAATTTTGCACGTTTCGCCAATAACAACACCCGTTGCGTGGTCAATAAAAAAGTATTCGCTAATTTCAGCACCTGGGTTTATGTCAACACCTGTTTTGCTGTGTGCATATTCCGACATAATGCGCGGGATTAGCGGGACTTTTTGGGTGTACAGTTCATGAGCAATGCGGTAAATGAACGTTGCAAAAAACCCTGGGTAACTAAAAATTATTTCCTCTTTGCTTTGCGCTGCAGGGTCGCCATCAAACGCTGCTTGCACGTCGGTTAGCAAAACGCGTTGAATTTCTGGCAACTTTGCAAAAAATGTATTGCAAGTTTCATCAACCTTATTTTGCAATTCATTTGCTGAAATTTTAGGGTTGCTAAACAGCAACGCCTCCTTAAGCTGGCGAGATAGCATGTCGTGAATGCGTATTAGTGCCTCACCAATGAAGTACTCAGGGTTTGTGCCCGTTGGGGTTTCATTACCAAAATAGCGCGGAAACATTACGCGGCGCAAGTCTTTTACAGTGTTTACAATTTCAAGCTTATTTGGGAAGTGCTTGCATGGGTTTGTAAAGAAAATTTCATCGTGCTTTGCATAGTTGTGCGCAATTGAAGAAACAATGCTGTTTAGCTGGTCTTTCTTAAGCATACATCAGCTCCTTTTTGCTGGTAACAGAATTTATTTTTACCGAAACTTGTGAATTTGTATGTTACCACTACATTGAATAAATGCTTAAAACACACGTCTACACTATAGCATGCTTTTCGATTTTTATTCATTAACGCTACGCTATAAAACGAACGCATGTTGTCAATAAAAATTCCCTATGCATTTATAAGCTGTTTAAGAAAGTATTGATTATGCTATAATCGCCTGCAAGTTATAACCTATAAATCCCAAACACCAGAGTTGCTGGCACAACGCATGTTCAAAACATAGACGAAATTGTTGAGGG
>CAYVDR010000196.1:0-3005 GCA_964450625.1 uncultured Senegalimassilia sp. | reverse complement strand
GCCGAAACATTGCCGCTGCCATCAACAGAAAAGTAGTTTGTGCTGTCCGCTAGGCTGGCAGTTCTAACCCACCAGTTTTGCGATGCGCCATTAGCATTTGCAGGTGCTGCTGTTGAGCTGGAGCGCAAACCACGGCTAAGCGCTGGGTTGCTGGCAGTGGTACTAAGGCTTTTGTCCTGGTAGTAGGCGTACTGGCTGCCTTCATTAGGCGCAAGCGTGGCGTCCACTTCACCAAACACTTCTGTAAGCGAAGGCACCCAGAACTTGTCTGTTGATGTGGTAGTGGTTGTGCTTTTGTTGCCTTGAGTTGTTTTCTTAGAAACCTTTGCGACATCGCTGGTGAACGCTTCGTTAAACTTGCCATAGATTGTGCCGTTTTCCTGCAAGGCTTCCCGCAATGCTGACGCAGCCCACCCGTCACTGTTCGACGCAGGCGTGTTCATGCTTGCAGCCTGTGGGAGTTCATGAGTTGCTTGAAATGTTATTGCTGCTGTGTCGTTGTCGTGGTTTCCCACTTGCAAAATTCTAAACTCCACGTATTTGTCGGCACTTTCTAAAGCAGCGCTGTCGGTTGAAGATGCGTCCCATTTGGTGTACAGGTGGTAGCATTCGCAATCAATCCATTCCTTGTAAAGGTTTGCAGTTGCGCTATCACCCGCCTGAATTTTTTTCACATCTTCCCTAATTTCAGCTGCAGTGCGCTTGACATTCCATTCCTCAGACACATAGGCGGGTGTTGTTTTGTTCACCTGATCGCCTGTGTTGCCAAGCGTTTTCTTGCTCGAAAAGCCAATCCAGTACGCATTGTCAGTTGCGCTGGCGGTGCTGTCAATAACCCAGTTGGCATAAAGCTGGGTGTCACGCAAAACTTTGGAACTGAAGTCGAACTTGTTGCCTCTGCAATATTGGTCTGTATACCAACCCTCAAGCTTAAGCCCTGCTTGTGTGCCACATTCTTCGGCAGTGGGTGCTGTAACGCTGCTGCCCGCGTCAATTGTTTTGCTGGCAGGTGTAAGCCCATGTGAATTGTTGTTAAACGAAACCGTAACTTTCGTGCTTGAGCTTGCACCAACGCTTCCCATGCAAAACGCTGGGGCAACACCAAACATTGCATTAGCGTTGTAGCCCGCTTGCGCAATGGCACCTGTGTTTGACACGGTCAAAAAGCTGTTGGCACTGTTTGTGTAAGGCGAGCGCAACCACCAAAAATTGCTGGTTAAAAGCGAGCCTTGCGGGTTAAAACCAGCACGAGTGTTGTACGCAAGTGCTGTGTTGCTGCCCTCGCGTGCAATGGTTTTTGCGGCGAAGTACGAGTACGCAACGCCTTCGGTGTTTAATGCTGGTGCCAAAGTTGTGTATGCGCCAGTTGCACTGCTACCGCCTGCAATTTCTGAATACGAAAGCAAAAAGAACTTGTCGGTTGTGGTTTTAACAGCACTTCCTTGGCTTCCCGTGTTGGATGTTTTGGTTGTTTGCTTAATGTCGTCTGTGAAGCTGGCATTGAACTTGGAATAAATGCTGCCAGCAGTAGAAGTGGCATTTGCTGCAGGCTGAAAAAGTGCCCGCAAGCTGCTAACTTCCCAGCCGCCTGCATTTGTGTCTGTGGTGTTGTTCATGCGGTAGGCTTGGGGCAACAAATGTGTTGCTTGAAACGTGAGCACAGAGCCATCAACATCTGTTGAGTTTACGCCGTGTTGGTGCGAGCCCACTTCAATAATGCGAAACTCAGCGTATTTGTTGGCAGCTTGAACTGCACTGCTGCCATCTGTCCAGTCGGCGTCAGTGCTTCCATACGTGGTGTACAGGTGCACTTTATCGCTTGCCATATAGCCTTTGTACAGCGCAGATGTTGTGTCGCTTGCCGCTTGGTAGCCGTCAGCCAGCTCAGTTTGCATCTTTTCGATGTCAGCCTTAACAGCTTCTGCAGATTTATACACAGTGCCACCAGTTGCATCGGCTTCAGCTGCCGCTTTGCATTCAGCCTCGCTTACCCTTGCGGCATCGCTTGGCACTGTTGCCAGCCAGTATGCCCCATTTGGGCGGGCCGAAACAGTAATTGTAACCTGTACGTTTTCAACAGTTGCGAAGTTGCGGGCATCGGCTGGAGTAAACGTTGCGTTAAATGTAGTTGTTGCTGGCGCTTGGCTAATCACAGTGCTTTTGCTAACAGGGTTGCCAGCCTCGTCGGACGCAAACGCAAACGAGCCTTCAACGCCGCCGTAGCTTGCAGGAAGCAAAGGTAAAACGCTGCCCAAGTTATCCCCCACAAGCGCAGTTAAACCAGCAAGTGCAGTTTTGTCAGCAGCTGTTGGTGTTGGGGTAGCTTGCAAAATTTTGAAGCTTTTCACAACCTTGCCCGTGTAGTTCCCTTTGCCCAAAACTGTAACGGACGCATCACCAGCATTTATTATGTCTTCGGAATAAACCAGCTCATAGTCTGTATCTTGCACAAGCTCGCTGCCAGTGTCAGGGTCAACAACTTTCACACTCAAGTTTGGCGCACTGCCAGTGTATTGAAATGTGTCGGCCGACAATGACACCTGCGAAGCCGTGATGGTTTTAACGTTTTCGTTCCACTTTGCCCACACTGTTGTGTCTGCGCCAATTGTGTTTTCGGCAAACGTGAAAGGTGTTGTTAAGTCCTGCTCGTACCAGCCTGCAAACCCAAAGCCTTCTTTTGTGGGCGAGGGCTTAGGTTCTGTAACACAGTCGCCCTTAAACACATTTTGCGAAGCCACTTCGCTGCCACCGTTTGAATTAAACGAGACCAAATACCAGCGCCACGTGATTAGCTTTACCATCTCAACGGTTGTGGGTTCAATAACGCTTTCGCCGCCAAGAATGAATGTTTGGGACACCTCTTTGGCACGGTCTTGCAAAAATCCTGTTTGGGTTGTTGGGTCTTCGCGCGACGTACCCCAGCCAATTAAAGTTGATGTGCTAATGGCGCCATAATTCTCAAACATGTTTGTAAGCAAAATTACACCTTTTGCTTGCCCAGCCAA
>CAYVDR010000195.1:0-3013 GCA_964450625.1 uncultured Senegalimassilia sp. | reverse complement strand
CGCAGCCTGAGTTTTGGCTTCCAGTCCAGCAAGAGGCGTACGACCACTTCTTTGACAGTGCGTGGACTTACTTTGCAGGTGCGTTTAATGGAAACAACTTCATTGGTGCCGCCGCCCTGTTCTTCAATGAATTTGAGTGGGGGCAGAGCAAACAGCTTTTGAACCTTACAACCAACTCCATTGCAGAATTTGGGCGTGCCATGGTGCAGCACAACTTCAGGGGAAAAGGGGTTATGGGCGCACTTTCTGCTCATTTGCTTGAGTGTGCACGCAGCTTAAACATTGAGTACATGGTTGCAACAGTGCACCCCAACAACATTGCGAGCCAAAAGGTTTTGCAGAAAATGGGGCTTGAAAAGCAGGCCGAGTGTGTGAAGGAATGCGGATACGCACGCAGCGTGTATGCAATGAAGTTGTAGCTTGAAGGCTCTTGCATTCGATATGCAGTGTTAAACCAGTTGGCAGGCACAAAAGCAAGCGCATGCAAAAGGCATAAACAAAATTGTGTGCGTCTATTCTTAACACACGCTTGACATTGCAAGTTGTTTCTTAATAATTGAGCAAAACCAAGCAAGCACATTAAGGAAGGCGAATGTACTGTTCGCAATGCGAAAAAATTAGATGACGGTTCAATAAAGTGTAATAACGTGCAAGTTTTGTGGCACAAACAAATAAAAAGAAAGTAGCGAACATGAAAACTGATGACAGTGCAACGCAGGGTATTACACCTTTGCTTTCAACATACGACTGGAATGCTGAGTGGATGGAATTGCAAAAATTTAGGCACAAGCCAGAAGGGCCAGCCTACTGGAACAACAGGGCACACACCTTCCCGCGCGACAAAGAGCTAAGCCCGTACGCAAAGCGGTTTTTGGAGTTTGCAGCCATCAAAGAGGGCGAGACCATTTTAGACATGGGTTGTGGCACTGGTGCGCTGGCACTGCCACTTGCACGTGCAGGGCATGAGGTGCTGGCGTGCGATTTCTCTGAGGCGATGCTTGGGCGCATGGGCGAACTAATCTCTGAGCTGGGCATCCAAAACATAACGCAAAAGCAGCTAAGCTGGACTGACAACTGGCATGAGCATGGCTTGAAGCCTAACATGGTGGATGTGGCACTTGCTTCGCGCAGCATTGCAACCCCAAACTTGCGTGAGAGTTTGCTGAAGCTTTCAGACGTTGCCAAACGTAAAGTTTGCATTACCGTAAACACTGGCTCAAGCCCACGCATTGACAACGCAATTTTTAGCGAGCTTGGGCTAAACGATAAAGTGTGCCGCAGCTACATGTATGTTCTAAACATTTTGGCTAACGAGGGGTTTTTCCCAACTGTGAACTACATTCCCTCGACTCGTTACGATTCTTACGCCAACAAGGAAGAAGCGTTTGAAAACCTAAAGCAAATGATAGACCACCCAGTGGGCATTGCTGTATCTCCTGCTGAAAAGCAAGCGGCATATGAAAAGCTTGATGCATGGCTTGACGAAAACCTGATTGAAAATTCTCGTGCTGGCATGCCAGATTCTCATGGCGAGCCAGAACGTGCTTTCAGGCTTAAAAAGCGCAGGGTTATTACTTGGGCCTTTATTAGCTGGGAAGTTTAGGGTGCGTAAAGGAGTGCGACTGCACACGCAGTATGTGTAAGTAAGCTGTATAACATTGGGCATACGCATAACAATAAATGACGATTTTGACTTTGAAAAAATTGCAAACAGCGGGCAATGCTTTCGCGTGCGTAAATTTAGTGATGGTGCATACCGGTTTATAACGCAAGGCAACGTTTGTTACATTAAACAAGCCTCACGCACGTCATACAACGTTTCATGTCCTGCGAAAGTGTGGGAAAACGTTTGGCACACCTACTTTGACCTGGGGCGCAACTACAGTGAAATTCGCGCTAAAATACCTGATAGTGATGTGTTTTTGCAAAATGCTGCCAAAGAGGGCTGTGGCATTCGCATTCTAGTGCAAGACGCATGGGAAATGCTTGTAACGTTTATTATTTCGCAGCGTAAAGCCATTCCTGCCATCCAAAAATCGGTTGAGCTTTTGTGCAAATGTTGGGGCACGCAAATTGCAACACCTCACGAAACCGTGCATGCTTTCCCCACCCCAGAACAAATGCAAAATGCCACACTTGAGCAGTTGAAAGAGTGTAAACTTGGTTACAGAGCAGACTATGTTCAAGATGCAGTTCATGCCGTTTGCACAGGCAGCCTTAATTTAGAAAACCTTCGCAGCTTAAACGATACCGAATTGGTTAGCGCGCTTAAAAGTGTGAAAGGCGTTGGCAACAAAGTTGCAAATTGCATTAGTTTGTTTGCATATGGGCGCACTGGCTTAGCACCAGTTGACACATGGATTCAAAAGATAATAGATGCGCATTATGGCGGGAAAAACCATTTTCTGGAATACGACAGTGTTGCGGGCATTATGCAGCAATATGCATTTTGGTGGGCACAAGCGCATAAAGGTGAATTCAAGTAAAAACAGCTGTTAATTGCAAGAAAATGTGCGCTAAGCGCACTTGGCGATTACGATAAAAGGGGAAAAGACTGGCGGAGAAGTAGGGATTCGAACCCTAGATACCCTTTTGGGGCATACTCCCTTAGCAGGGGAGCACCTTCAGCCTCTCGGTCACTTCTCCGCGCGAAAGAGCCTTGTTTGTGAGTGCTCGCGAATGTGCATATTAATGCCTACACAAAAATCTTGGGGTTGCTAAACCAAAAACAATAAAAAATTTACATTGTATGCAACAGTTGTTAACAATGCTTGTTGCGCAATCTACAAGAGTAGAAATGCATACGCACCTCAAAGGGAAGCTGGAAAAAGTTATTATTGACTTCAAAGATTGAGTCAGTGTCACTAACGCAAATCCTACACTGCGCAACAAAAAACCAGCAGAATGTGCCTTGTTAGAAATGTTGTTTTATTAGCGTATCAAAAGCCATTTTGCAAATTTTGCTACACTAGCCGCAATAACTCGGGTCTGTAGTTGCGGGCATTATGCCCTA
>CAYVDR010000194.1:0-3017 GCA_964450625.1 uncultured Senegalimassilia sp. | reverse complement strand
TCTTCATCGTCTTCGCCGTCAGTGTAGCGCGCCCAACCCATGTAAAGGTCATCAATTTTTTGACACTCACTAGTTACGTCAACGTGCTTAACTGTGACACCCTTTTCATACACCTCTTCAATAGCAATATCCAGTTCATCGTCCCAGTAAACAGCCCAGCGCTCAATATGCGCCTGCTTAAACAGCTTTTCATTTTTTAAAGAACGGAAACATTTGTCGCGTTCAATGTAGGGCTTAAAATCAAAATCCCTTACTTCGCCATTGTTGTAGCAAACGCGAAGAATATAATTTTCCCTTACACTTAAAGTTAGTGGAGCGGGGCAATTGAACATGTTTATTTCTTCCATGACAAAAACCTTTCAATGTAAATGTAAGTTTAAAAGTATGTTTTAAAACAGTTTAACAGCCCTGTAAACTAAATAGCAGTTTCACCACTTTTTTAAATATTCATTTGCGGTGGTTCAAGAAACATTAAACTGTAACCAAAATGTTACCCGTACAAGTGTTCAGGGTAAAGTATAATGCGGTTCAAAATTTGTCAGCTACAAACTAAAGAAAAGGCTTTTATGACAACCATGCAAAATAAAGTGAATGCACAGCAACAAATGACTGGTCTTACAAGCGCTCAAGTGCAAAAACGCATTGAAAACGGCGACGTTAACGTAGATGCCAGCGTTAAAACTAGAAGCATTGCCCAAATTTTGCGCGATAACATTTGCACGCTGTTTAACCTTGTAAACGTCATTTTAGCGCTGCTAGTTCTTATAACTGGCTCATACAAAAACATGCTTTTCATGACTATAGTTTTGTGCAACGTTGTAATTGGCATTGTGCAAGAGGTTCGCTCAAAGAAAACAACTGACAAACTTTCAATTGTTGCGAGCACAAAGGCAACTGTTATTCGCAATGGGAAATGCGAAAAAATTGACCTTTCAAACATTGTACGCGATGACATTATTGTGCTTGGGCGTGGTGCGCAAGTGCCAACCGACAGCGTTGTTATTAGTGGGCAGTGCAACGCAAACGAAAGCCTTTTAACTGGGGAGAGCAAACTTATCCCGAAAGTTGAAGGCAGCAAGCTTATGAGCGGCTCGTTCATAAATTCAGGAAAGGTTTATGCACGTGTTCAGCACGTTGGCGCTGAAAACTATGCAGCAAAAATTACTGCAGAAGCAAAACAAAATAAGGAAGTTAATTCTGAAATTATGACAAGCTTAAACAAAATTATTAAGCTTGTAACGTGCATTATGTTTCCGCTTGGTGCGCTTTTGTTTGCCAGCGACTTCTTCGTTAAAAATGCAGAACTTAATGAATCAATTCTAACTACCGTTTCTGCCCTAAACGGCATGATACCAAAGGGTCTAATTCTATTAACATCAACAGTGCTTGCAGTTGCTGTTGTACGCCTTTCCAAGCACAGCGTTTTAGTTCAACAACTTTTTTGCATTGAAACGCTCGCGCGTGTTGACACGCTTTGCTTAGACAAAACTGGCACCATTACCACGGGCAACATGAAAGTTGCTTGGGTCAAACCAGCTTGGGGCTGTGAAGACAGGCTAGATGAAATAAACCAAGCGTTTTGCTCCATTGCAGCATCAGACGAAGACCCTAACGAAACATCGCTTGCAATTAAGAAACACTTTGAACGTGAAAGCAGCACTACCCCACTAAAATGCACAAGAAACATCCCATTTTCTAGCGATAAAAAATTCTCTGGCTGTGTGCTTGAAAATGGAAACGTTTACGCAATGGGTGCGGCACAATTTATTTTGGGCAACGAATTTTCTAAAGTTGAAACCCAAGTGAGCGAGCTTACAAAAGATGCACGCGTAATTTTGCTAGCAAAGGTTAACGGCTTTGATGCAAATGGCAACATTGAAGGTGTGCCCGAAGCCATCGGGTTTGTTGGAATTGCTGATGAAATTAGAAAAACTGCACCTCAAACAATTGCTTATTTTAAAGACCAAGGGGTGCGCACAATTGTAATATCCGGTGATGACGCACACACGGTTTCTGGAATTGCCAACAAAGTTGGTGTTAGTGGTGCTGAAAATTATGTTGATGCAACAGTGCTAAAAACACAAGCAGACATTAAGAATGCCATTGGCAAATACAATGTTTTTGGTCGTGTAAAGCCAGAACAAAAGAAAGCATTTGTGCTGGCACTTCAAAAGCAGGGTCACACAGTTGCAATGACAGGCGACGGTGTAAACGACACGCTAGCACTAAAAGCAGCCGATTGCAGCGTTGCTATGGCGGCAGGCTCGGACGCTGCAAGAAACACAGCGCAACTTGTTTTAGTTGACAACGACTTTGCAAGCATGCCTAAAGTTGTTGCTGAAGGCAGGCGCTCCATAAACAACTTACAACGCAGTGCATCGCTATTCTTAGTTAAAATGTTCTTAAACATTTTTTGCGCAGCACTGTTTATAGTTTTGCCATGGCAATTCCCATTCCAGCCAATTCAAATGACACTAATCGGTGCATTTACAATTGGCATACCGTCGTTTGTGCTGGCACTAGAGCCAAATCATGAACGAATACGCGGCAAATTTTTTGAAAACGTTATCGTCCAAAGCACACCAGGCACTGTGTGTGCAGTGCTTTCGATTGTGCTGCTAAACTGCATTGGCTACGCACAAGGCATGACATATACACAGGTGTCAACAATGTGCGTGCTGCTAACTTGCTGGATTGGCATTAACTTAATTGTAAGGTTGTCAATTCCGTTTACAAAAATTCGCGTGGCACTTCTTTGCGTCTGCGTTGGCGGCATAGCAATTGGGTGTGCATTTATGCCAAACTTTTTCGCACTTTCATACACCATTGACATGCTGCCAGTGCTTCTTGGCTTAACAGCAATAATGACAGTTGTGTTCCATGCGCTGTACAACACCCTTACAAAACGCCACAGTAAAAAGCTTGCAAAAATGGTTTGATTTTAGTCTTTGCGCCATTACCAATTTACTGCTATACTGTATATACAACTTAAATTCCTGCAGTTAAGGAGGCAGTCA
>CAYVDR010000193.1:1707-3033 GCA_964450625.1 uncultured Senegalimassilia sp. | reverse complement strand
TAAAATGAAATGTGTGATAAGTGTTTTAGGGAAAGACAGAAGCGGCATTGTTGCTGCAGTTGCTGTGGCGCTTTCAGAGTGCAATGCCAACATTGACGACATCAGCCAAACAATTCTAGGCAGCATGTTTTCAATGACAATGCTAACAACCCTCGATGTTGAAACCGCAAGCTTTAACGCTGTTCAGGAAAAACTTGAAGCTGTTGCAAACGAACTTGGCGTGCAAATTACAATACAGCGCGAAGATGTATTCCAGTACATGTACAAACTCTAAAGCAAAACCATGACGCAAATTTACTCTTACACATGCGCTTTGCAAGCGAGCATTGTTGATGCATTTTGCCTGTTGCAGGCTGGTTTCACCGACCAATTTGTCTACTATAAAAAAGCCCAACCAATGCGTTTTTTAGGGCTTGGGCGTTGCATTGCGCTAAAGTCGCTCGATAGCATTAGTACCACACTTTCGGGGCCAGCTAATGTGCAGCCCACTTTCTTTTCTTTCAAGCGTTTTGATGAGCACAACCCAAAACCTGCAGGAGAACTTTTTGATGCGTTCCCAAACCTAAACTTTATGCTGCCCGAGGTTGTGCTAATAGAAAACAGGGAGGGTACGTTTTTGCAGGTGAATTCTCTTGGTCCTGTTAGTGCATCGCGTGCTGAACGCTTTGTGCAAATGGCGAAGAGCGCCCCTGCACGCACATGCCGCACAATTGCTTACGAAATTGAACCTGACTCGCCCCACGATTGGCAAAACGCTGTTAGTGCTGCTAAAGAGGCAATTAATAGTGGTGAAATTACTAAAATTGTTCTGTCACGCAAACAAAAATTGTGTGCCACTGAAAACTTTTCATCGAAAGATTTGTTGGTGAACTTAATTGATGGTGCTGCAATTGGCACTGTGTTTTTGTACCGCTATGCAGATGTTTTCTTTTGCGGCTGCACGCCTGAATTGCTTGTGCGCAAAAGTGGCAACAACATTGAAAGCATGTGCTTGGCAGGCACTTGTGCTGCAAGTGGAAATGCTGCTGAAGACAAAAAGCTTGCAAGCGAACTTATGGCTGATGCCAAAAACCGTGCAGAACACGACTGCGTTGTGCGCTTTATTCGCAGTGAACTTTTGCGCACTTGCTATGACGTGTGTGTGCCGCAAACCCCACAAATCATGCGGCTTGTAAACATTCAGCACTTAATGACACCTGCACGCGCAAAGCTTTTAGATGGCGTTGGTTTAAGCGATGTTGCGGCTGCCCTGCACCCAACGCCAGCGGTCTCTGGGCTTCCTGTGGGGCAGGCAAAAATGCTAATCAGGCGTATAGAAACGTTTAA
>CAYVDR010000193.1:0-1607 GCA_964450625.1 uncultured Senegalimassilia sp. | reverse complement strand
ACTTTTATGGAACTAACTAAAGAGGATGTGCTTTCGCACTTTGTAGGTTCATTTTTTGACGAGCTCGTAAAGTGGGGAGTGCACGACATTGTTGTTTGCCCTGGTTCACGCTCAACACCACTTGCCATGGTTGCCTATGAATTGCACAGGAGCAGCCCCGAAAGCCTTAACATTTATGTTGATGTTGACGAGCGTGGTGCTGCATTTTTTGCACTTGGGGCAGCGAAAGCAACAGGTGCGCCTGCCGCTGTCATATGCACATCTGGCAGCGCAGTTGCAAATTTTTACCCTGCGGTTTTGGAAGCTGAAAGCTCACGTGTGCCACTAATTGTGCTAACTGCCGACCGCCCGCCACAGTTGCAAGGCGTTGGTGCGCCGCAAACGTGCGACCAACAGCACATTTTTGGCACGCATGTGCGCACCTTTCGCCAAATGCCGCTTCCAAGTGCAAGCAGTGATGCACTTTTGTTTGCACGCCAAGCAGCACGCCAAGCGTGCATAAGTGCAACCCACCTTTGCAAGAACACATTGTCTGACAACAGCCAAGACGATAATGACTGTACCGAAGAAATGCGCATTGCTGGTGCTTGTTTTGGCGGCCCTGTGCATATAAACTTCCCATTTGAAAAACCTCTTACGCCAAATTTAAAAGCCGAGCATATGTTTTTTAATGCACGTACGGTTGACACACGCGATGTGGTTAACAACCCACCGCAAATCATTTGTGCAGCAGAAGCATTGGCACCTGAAAATTTAGACCAAGTTGCAAGCCTGTTTGATTTTGGGGCTGTTTTAGTTTTTGCTGGGGAAGGCACTTGCGAAACTGTAAGTGATGCCAAACTTGTGCTTGAGTGGGCACGCACTTTTAACGTTCCAGTCTTGGCTGACCCTCTTTCTGGTTTACGTGGCTTTGAAAGCAAAAATGTTATATGCAACTACGAAAGCATTTTAGATTCTCAATTGCATTCATCATCAGGAAACAAGAATCTCGAACTAAATGCAGATGTTATTTTACGCTTTGGGCGCTGGCCCATTTGTGCAGTTGCAACAACTTGGGCAAGGGAGCGGTTTGTGGATTCACGCTCCACATATCAAATTGTTGTCGACCCATTTGAAACTCGCGACACAAACACGTCCACACACACGTTCATTCGTATGCGCCCAACACAGTTTGCCCGCTGCATGCTCCAACATAAAAAGGCATTTAAAAACATGCTTTCTGAAAGGGCTCAACAGCCTTATCCAGTTCAGCAGCCTTATTTAGAAGAAGACTGGTTGGCCACCTCTGAAGCAGTAGACTTAGTAAGAGAATGTACTGGAAATATCAACGAGGAAATTGGAAGAAAGTTTGGGTTTGTAGAACCCTTTACAACTGAAACGAAATTTGTAAAACGTGCTTTGGAGCTTGCACCTGCGCACTCATGCGTGTTTGCAGCAAACTCCATGAGCGTGCGTGCTGTGGACTCAACGCTTCAAAACAGCAACAAGCAGCTGGTTGTACTTGCAAACCGTGGCCTTAACGGCATAGACGGCACAATTTCAAGTGCCATTGGTGCATCCAGGCATTTTGAGCGCACAACTCTAATTATTGGCGACCTTGCAATGCT
>CAYVDR010000192.1:0-3042 GCA_964450625.1 uncultured Senegalimassilia sp. | reverse complement strand
ACAACACCTTCTATCTAAATTTTGTAAAACTTATGCAACAAAATGTAGTAAACCACTTGTTGAGTAGTGCGAAATTTTAGTACTTACCTGCTTTTTTCGCATTCAAGAACACATAGCGTACAAACGTTTAACAACAAAGTAACAGTAAATGTATACTAATGTAAATGGAAAATTTGCCAATAAGTTAGTCGGCAGTATTTCATGGAAATTAAAATGCGCCTTACGCCCCAATCGAAAAAATTGAAGCATAAAGCGCATCTGCAGAGTTGAAATTAATTTAGCTTACGCAAAAAAGAAATTATAACAACATGCGGTCATGGTTCATCATTGGAAGTTCATTGATAACTGGTGGTGGGTCCTCTTTTACAAATGGCTCGGCAAAAATTGGTTCACCATTTTGCGAAAGCTTAACAACCCCTGTTAAAACGTCGGCAAATTGGTAAGTCTGCTTTGCTGTGCGTGCGCGTTTGCGCTGTACTTCAACGATAAAAAGACGCGGATAAACTTGAACTAAAAGCCCATCGCATTCAACAATTTTTGCTCGACCCAAGTTTGCACGCACATGCAACTGTTGCCCAACAAGCCCTTCAAGCGTGTCGTGAATATTCTTTACAATTTTTGCTTGCTTAGTTAAATCCATTTAATGCTCCTGCTTATAAACTGTTTTATAACTTCAATGCTTTTCTTAAACTTGAGGCGCGCCTGCGGCTAACTGGAATTTTCTCGTCAACACTGTTAAGGGTAAGCTGCAGCGTGCCATTTTTACTTTCCACTTCATCAACATGTGCAAGGTTAACCAAAAAGCCACGGTGCACACGGAAAAACCCATGCCCATCAAGGCGCTTTTCCAACTGCGCTAGGCTTAGCGTGCTGTAAAAATGGTTTTTGTCATTTTCAAGGTAGGAGTAATCATCGCGTGCAGTTATAAAGCGAATGCTGTCAATGTTTACTAGCACCTTTTTGCCGCCGCTTTCAACTGAAATGCGCTCTTTTGCCTGCGAATTAGCGTTAACTTTAACATGCTCGCGCACACGGCTAATGGCTTCAGACAAACGCTTAGTTTCAACTGGCTTCAGCAAGTAATCGACCGCATTAACCTTAAAGGCATCAAGCGCAAATTCGCTGTATGCTGTAACAAACACAACGGCTGGCGGAAACTTCATGCGCTTCAGCGCTTCAGCAAGCTGTAAACCAGTAGCGCCTGGCATGTTGACGTCTAAGAACATGACATCGCAAGGGTACTCCTTAAGCTTGTCAATTGCTTCGCGAACGCTGGCAGCTTCTGTGCTTACTTCAACCTGCCCAACTTCGTCTAGCAAGAACTTAAGCTCAGAGCGCGCTGGTGCTTCATCGTCAACAATTATAGCTTTTAGCATCTTTTGCCCCTTTGCAAGGTTAACGTTTAATTCCAATTTTTACGCGTTTTAGACTTATTGTAGAACAATTTTGTGGCAATTATGTGAATTACAACTGAAGTTGCATAAGTTTGCCTATTGCAAGTGCATAAATGCGGAACGCTTCCTTAAGTTGCTGCTCACTTACAGCTTCATTTGCGCCATGTATCTGCCCTGCCCAGCTTGGGAGTTCAACATCATTGCTTTCAGGACCAAAGCTTGCCGCGCACTTGAAATGGCGTGCATATGTGCCGCCCCCAATTGCAAAAGGTTTAGCTTGCTTTTGTGTAACTTGTTCGTATGCCTGAAGAAGCGCTTGTATTGCTGGGTGGCTGGCATCTGTTACATACGGGTCCATGTTTACCGTTTGTTCAAAGCTAGAACCACATGTTCCAGCAATTTTGTCAAAATCGTAATAGAGTTGTTCCCCAGTTTTTGTTGTTGGGTAGCGCACATCAATGGATTGTACAAATTTGTTGTTTTCGCGGCTCAGTTTGCCAGCAACACACGTAAGAGGGCCAAAAATTTTGTCCTGGGCATTAATTATTAGCTCTTTGCCATAAATTGAACTGGAAACCAGCCTTACCATGTTAAAGAAAGAATTTTCTGTACCCTTGATTAGCTTATTTTTGGTTAAATAGCACACAAGAATGTTTATAGCACTAACACCTTGCTCTGGTGTGCTTGCATGCGCGCTTTTGCCACTTGCTGTTACTCGAACGCAGGGTATGCCCTCAAATTCTGCATCTTCAACTGTTATGTTGCTAGCACTAGGCAATTGAGCTGCAGTTTTGCTAGAACGCACAAGCGCATATGCCGAAGCCGGAACCGCATTTACAGCATCACCGCCAGCGATGTCAAGAACGCAACGGTTTTCAAATGGAAACTCGCGGCTTATAAGCATGCCTTGAAAAACGCCTTTTTCGCCGTTGCAAACAGGGAAACTTGCATCGGGGGTAAACAAAAAATTTGGGTCTTCGTGATGCTTTTTGTAGTAGTGAACATCAGCCATGCCAGTTTCTTCGTTAGCGCCAAAAAGAAAACGCACAGTGTGCGGAAATGCGCTGCACACACCGCTTTTTTGCATGTCCTGCCAAAGCTTTAGCGCATGCAGTGCAATAACAAGCGGACCTTTGTCGTCTAGCACGCCACGGCCAATAAGCCAGCCTTCCTTTCGGGTTAACTCAAATGGGTTGAAGTCCCAGCCTGAACCTGCAGGAACAACATCGGTATGGCAAATGATGCCAACTTGTGTGCCCCCTGTGCCCTGCATGTCGGCATAACCTATGTAGGCTTCGCAATTGTGAGTTTCAAAACCCATGTTGTTTGCTATTTCAAGCGTTTTGTCCAATGCCTGCTTAGGGGCTAAGCCAAAAGGCGCACCATCGGTTTTGCTTTTAGCATCTTCAACGCTAGGGATACTTACAAGAGTGCTAATGTCAGCTAAAATGGTTTCCCAATTTTTGTCTAGATATTCATTAATTTTGCTGCTTAGAACTTCTTCACTTGGCAGTTGAAAACCAGTTTGTTCATTCATTGTGTAAACCTTTCTTAATTTGTTGCAAGCAAAATGCTGGTTCGTTATAATGCCGAACTTGCATGCCCGAGTGGCGGAATGGCAGACGCGGCGGTCTCAAAAACCGTTGTC
>CAYVDR010000191.1:1582-3064 GCA_964450625.1 uncultured Senegalimassilia sp. | reverse complement strand
AGGGCAGTTTTAGACCAAACGCCACGAGAGCATTTTCACAGCCTCATCGCGCACACGTAGGGGCTGTGACATGAACTCTTGGTATGTTTCCTTCATTAGTGAGTCTTCTTTTATCATGACATAGCCTCCCGACAGAAATTCTGGGGCTGAATTTTTACCGCGCGCAACACATTGGCTTGAGAGTGATTTTTTCACAGGAACCATATCAATGGTTCTGTCGTTTCTGTAAATTACCCTGTTTGCAAAGTAGCATTCCAAGGGGGAAACACCTTCATTGTTTACACTGCAAAGGTTAAACACGTCTTTCAGCATATTAAAATTATACTCGTCTCCTTTGTGAAGGTATTTGAGAATGCAAATTATTGTATACAACAAGTCCAGTTCAGCAGAGCTGTAATCATTGTATACTTTTTGTTCCGCACCTACATTTTTGCTTTGAAATTTAAGCAGGGACATGTAGGTAAAAACATCCTCGGTCAAATATTCTTTTTTTGCGTCATCTTTATCCCACAGCCTTGTGGCAGCATCAACACGTTCTCGAATTATGTTTGCCCAATAGCTTCCTGCTTTTATGCTGGATTTCTTGCGAGAACTTCGATTTGACCTGCACTCTTCAATTTCAGCCTCAGTAAAAAATCGCATTTTTCCAATATACTTAAACCCCAAGGAACTGCCATCTAAAATTATTTTTATCGCACCAGCATAGCCATGTTCTGCATCACAGCTAACTCTCCGCCAAATTTCTTTAGTGACCAAATCGCTAATGCGCTGATTAATGTAGCGTGCACCAAGGTGGTTTGCTAAAGCTTCATCGGCTAAAAAGTCCGCAGCGGCTTCGTCAATTTTTAAAGTAAAATTTGGCAGGAGGGCTGAGTGTTTCTGAATAAGTTGAGTGTCAATGATTTTCTTATAATCCTGGCGTGTAAGCTCATTTAGGTTAAGAATTAAAGAGAACCTGCCAACAAGCTCACGCGGCGCACCCCACCGAACAAGGTCTTCCCTGCTTACTTTTTCACGCTTGTTTCTTTTAACTTTTGGGGTGCCTTCAAAACCAATTGACACCTCACTTTCTGCACGGTAGGCATCAATGCCTGTGAATGCGCCAGACATCACAACAACGCAGCGGTCAAAGTTCATTTCCAGCATTTGCTTGCTGTTGTTGCTTTCTGCTTTCCAAATGCCGCCTTCAAGTGGCTTTAGCAAATCGAACTTTGCAGAACCAGCGTCGTAATAGCTGTCATTTTTAAAAATTTTGTCAACCTCATCAATAAAAACAAGTGCCATTTTATCGGGATCTTTTTGCATCTCTTGTGAAAGTGCATCCCAGTGTGCGCTTAAAGATGTGCCTTTCCAGCCTTCACCAGTTAAAGTTGTGGCATCAATTTCCCAGAAAATCATGTCTTCTTGCTCGGCAATGTTTTTGAGCATATATGTTTTCCCAGAACCGGAGGTTCCAATTAAAAGCGCACTGCAAAATTGAGG
>CAYVDR010000191.1:0-1482 GCA_964450625.1 uncultured Senegalimassilia sp. | reverse complement strand
ACCAATGCATTACTCAGGCATTCTTCGCCTTGTTGGCTGTTAAAAAAAGCACACAGGAAATAGGGGTCAATTTTGTTTCTGTCAACACGCAACAGATAGATGTTTTCCTGAAAGTATGTTTTTCTGTATGGCTCCTCATCAACAATTGCGCACTTAAAAGGCTTTCCTGTTTTTGACAATAAGATGTCGCCCTCTTCAAGCTCAATTGCATTTGCGGGCACATTTTCTTTATCTATTTTCCCCAGTGTTCCAGAAAACACACAATTATCCAAGTTGTTTGCTCTGACAAAACGAGAAGTGCCTGTGTAGCATCCAAATTCATTTAACCTAGATTGCGCTTTATTGCCATTAATAACGCCACGCCTTAAAATTTGCAAGACGTCTTGAAGTGGTACTTCATATTTGTAGCTATACGGTGGGTCAAAGTATTTATTAGGCATAAAATCATAATCTGCTTGTACTATGTCTTTATCTGAAACATTTATGATGTCCTTTGAAGCCATTTGAAATGCCATGTCAATGCATAGCACCCCAGAACCATCACGCAACTTTTTTCTGCCTTCTTTTGTTCCAAAAATAGTTCCGTCGAACATAAACATTGATGCACGGTTTTTTCCAAGTCCAAGGGCAACAATTGGCACTGAAGTGTTATCAAGCATTTTCGACGGAAGCGAAATGACCGTGCCAATGTATCCACCTTCAAATAGACACTTTCTAAGAAACTTACCATTTTCGTTGGAACATGAAGAAGCCGAAACTATTGCAATTGCACTGCCTTTGTCCTTAATTAATTGTGCTGCAAGAAGCGCAAACAGCAAATCAGAATTTAGAGTTTCGCGAGGAAAATCATTGGTTTGTAAAATATCTTTTATTAGCTGTTCAAGTGCACCTTCTATTTTCATTCTCTGACCAAAAGGTGGGTGAACAAACACGTTGTCAAACTGTTTTTCACCAATGAGTGAAAAGGCATCCCTGCATTCAAGAGTGATGTTTGTAGAGCTTACGAGCTTGCTACTTTTAAGCTCTTGGTAAGCGTCTGTGTTGATGTCGCAACCATATAATGAAACCTCATTTTCTTTATTAGCAGCAAATTTCAAAAACTCGCCTGTACCACATGCTATGTCTGCAATCGTATTCCCATCCTTTATATACATGAGTGTGTACCCTAAGTCCGCAAGGAATTCAGGTGTTTGAAAATTGGCAATTTCTTTTTCAGGTAGCATTCTTATTCCTTAAATCTAAGCATTAACTCATTATGGAAACCATTTTCCATAATGTTTGAAGCGTGTCAAGAACTTTTTTGATAAATATTTGTGGCTGAAAGGTAATTAAATTTAATCACCACCGATTGTCAAAAAATTAAAATTCATTGACCTGTTTATGGTGCTTAAAAACACTCGCAGTTAAACTAGTTAATTTTCTCAGAGGTTTTAGGATGGTGCAATTGCATAAACTTGCAAATGACTAAAAAATATTTGGGTT
>CAYVDR010000190.1:0-3072 GCA_964450625.1 uncultured Senegalimassilia sp. | reverse complement strand
TGCTAACTTTTTAGTGCTGCCCTGTATTTTTTACATTCGTCAAGCATTGTGCCGAATTCATCTTCTGTGCTTACAATTTTACGTTCTTTATTAGCTGCAACTTCAATGTTGTTCTGAATCATTTCTGTTAAGTTGCTTTTCATGTTTTGCCTAACTTCAAGTAAATCATAGTCAGCTTTTTTAAATAGCCACCATTTCGAGGATTCTTTTAAAATGTCTAAAGCGTTTACATACTGGCTAAATGTTGTATAGGCAGCAAAGTAGTATTCCCCATAGCTTAGTGTAATTGCAACTGGTTTAGCTTTTTGGCACATGTTCCATTTACCAGAATTGTCAAGCATGGCTAAAAACCAATTTGAATTTCCAAGCAGTATTACTTCATTGTGCCATATAGCAAAGTCATCAAGGTTGTTGCTGCTATCACGTGCGAGCACAATTTTAGAGAATTGTTCAAATAGGCCGCTTAGCTTAATCTGTGCTGCTAGTAGCGGAATTTCCAAACGCTTTTCCACACGCCTTATTATTTTAGAACCTTTATTTATGATTTCCTGGAGGTCACATTCATTAGGGGAAAATGTCTTTAATTTTTGGCGCTTTTCAACAAGGTATGTTGTGTTGTTCTGCTTTATATTAAATACATCCCAGTTAAGCCCCATTGCTTTGTACTCGCTGCAAAATGCTTGTATTACTGTTTGCTCAAAATTGTACACAGGGCATGCAGGGCTTTTTTCGTTAAGCCTACGTATTTTATAGAAGCAATTTGGCGTTTTTACAACCATGCAGTTGTTTTCATTTTTTACTATCTCAAAATTATTACTTTTGCTGGTTTCTAGAACATTGTTTAAGACGCTAGTGCCTACTTGGGATGTTTCACTTTCACATGAACCTTTATTATTTTTGTTTTTATG
This sequence comes from uncultured Senegalimassilia sp., assembly GCA_964450625.1. GTDB lineage: Bacteria > Actinomycetota > Coriobacteriia > Coriobacteriales > Eggerthellaceae > Senegalimassilia. The sequence goes on along the minus strand of CAYVDR010000190.1, from coordinate 2,164 downwards.
CTCCATATTGTTTTACCTTACTTTGTTTTTTGTTGCTCTGCAATTTCTTTTTAGCAACGCTTTCCCATATTTGTTCTATGTCGCAGCGTGTGCAGCAGTTGCAGTCTGGGTATAGCGCATATGCTTTTGTGTGTTTCAATTCGTTAGCCTTAATTAGGCAAGCTGGGTTAATTTCATGCAAACAGGAATCATGTGCTTGTGGGCTTGGTTTTTCGTTCTGTTCTTCGCTAATTAATGGCATGTTAGTAAGCATGGCAAATGTTGTGGGGTCTTGCTTGGCGTATTTTATAAGAAACTTTCTAAATTCAGAACGCTTAGCAAAAAGTTGCTGGTTGTTGGGCAGCTTGTATGAAAGCGATGTCACAAGCGTGTTCATAAGTTGCTCTGGCGCAAACTTGCTGTTCAGGTAAAGTTCTATGAACCCTTTATTAACAGTAACAATTGTTTCTTTTTTTAACCATGGGTAGTATGCGTTAATGTTTTGCATGTGCGCCTTCCAATTTTTTAGGTTTTCACCATGTGTAAGCCCATTGCAACCATTTAAATTTGAAAGCAGAACAACAGTTGGGTTTTCATTACCAGTATTCATGCTAATACAGGCGTCTTCAAAAGCATCAAGTGACTTGTATAACATGGCATAAAGCCCATTATTAAGGTTTGCATTAAGAACAATTTTTTTAATTGATGTTGTTGCAGGCAATGCAGCAACTGTTTTAACAATGGTAATAAACTCATTTAGCACAGCAGTGTCTTTAATTTGGCTATTAAAAAAAGGTTCTCCAGCCAGCTGAATAGCGCTATATTCGGAAGGGTCGATGCCTTTTAATTTATCTTCAATGCTTTTAAGAGTGCTTAATTGCAAACTCTTACTTGACATTTCTAAAAATGAAGGAAGTTGTAAGTAAAGGGTTTTATGCTCTTTTGACTTTCTACAAGCTGTTTTACTGCTTGAGACATGCTGTGTTTTTGGTTTTGAGGCTAATAATTTTTTGGCATTAGTTGTTCCAGTAAGTTTATTTTGATGCGTATTTGCTTTGTTAGTTGCTTCTATATTTTCAGAAATTTGCTTCTGTTGGTGCTGCGTAATTGCGCTTTTGCTCATTCTGTAGGAGTTGTAATGATGTCCAAATGTTCCATCTGAAAATTGCGTTTTGCTTATTTGCTTAGACTTAGTAGTGTTTAAAAACCAGCCATTAAGTATTTCATTACTTTCCTTGTCAATTTTTAAGGAGTGTTTTAACGTTTTCGCATTTTCAATTCTGGTTGCAGCTGTATTGCAGAATAAAAAGTTGCCATATGGCATAGCAATTTCAACTTCGTTTCTTGGATCAACTTTTAATTGTTGTCCCTGTTTATTAACTAGCGCTATAAAAAATTCTGCATCATCTAAAAGAATTGCTTGGCCATTATAAATTGCATAGTCGTTATATTTATTTACTGTTGTGCGCAAAAGCTTAAGCTTTGCCACTTCCGAAAAAGCTTCATTTGTTTTTATTTGCCTTAGAATTTCCTCGAATTCTAACATTTCTTCCACTTTGTCAAGCAAGCGTGAAAATGAAAGAAAGATGTCAGTAAATTCTGTGTCTTGTTTACTAGCTACTTTTAGTTTTTGCCTTTGCTGGAAACTATAAATTTTGTTGTGTTTTTCAAATGTTACAACTTTCCAATGTATTCCTAAGCTTTCATACACTTCAGCAAGTTTAGTGCGTACAAGCTGGGTAAAAGTACTATTTCCCGTTTCGCCAGCTTCGTAAATTTTGTAGAAGTATTCACCTGTTTCAATTACAACTTGGTGTGCGTAATTCTTCCATTTTATAAGATTCTCTTTTCTATTTGGAACGTTATTGTTGTCTTCAAGTTTAGAAATTTCTTCCATAGCATTTGCAATGGTAAGCGTGTTTTTTATTGAAGTTAAATCTAATTCATTGTTTGGCATTACAAACCTCTTTAGGCTGGTTGCTTTTATAAAATTTTAGCATTGTTATTGAAATTGATTTCAAAAATGCAATAGGTTTATTTAGTTTATCGATGCGTGGTTGTTTATTAAATTCTGCTAAAACATTTTTTATGCAGTTGCAAACCTTTAAAGTTCTAGGCAATTAAATGTTTAGTTTAGAAATTTTCCCTTTCGTGTAAAATAGCTAATTGTTTAACAAGTTGCTTT